>NZ_JBEXSH010000864.1:0-3817 GCF_040613555.1 Streptomyces sp. NPDC006265 | reverse complement strand
CGTAACACCCAGCAGACAGCGGCGAGAGCAACTGACCGACTGGACGACCCGAGAGCTTCCGTACGCGGCGGCCTGCGCGAGCTGGCTCGGGCGGTGTACGAGCGGTGTCTGGCCCGGAAGGTCGAGTTTCACTTCGGCGCCGCCGTCACCGGTGTGCTGGAGAAGGACGGCCGGGCGTCGGGGGTGGAACTCGCCGACGGGTCGGTCGCGGAGGCGGACTTCGTGGTGGCCGGTGTCGCGCCGGGCGTCCTGGACCGGCTGGCGGAGGGGACCCCCGTGCGGGGCGACGGCGAGGTGCGGCCACAGCCCGCCGCGGCCAGCCGGCTGACCGTACTGCTCGCCCTGCGCGGTGCCCGCCCCGAGGGCACCGCACATCGCACGGTGGTCCATACGCGCGACCGTGACGCAGAGCTGGACGCCCTCTTCGGCACGGCGGCGCGGGACCCGCACCCCACGGTCACGGTTCTGCGGCCCGCCGACCCGCGGCTCGCCCCGGAGGACCACGAGTCGGTCACCCTGACGACGGTGGTGCCCGCCCGGCCCCGCCAGCCGCACGACGACCTCGTCGACCACATGATCACCGCCGCCGGACGCGCCGTCCCCGGCCTGCGCGACCGCCTCCTGTGGCACGAGGTGCGCACCCCGGCCGACATCGCGGACGCGACGGGCGCTGAGGGCGGGGCGGTGCCCGTGCCGGCCCTGGCGGCGGCCGGCGGACGGCTGCTGCATCCGTCCAACAGCACGCGGGTGCCCGGTCTGTTCACCGTGGGCGGCTGGGCCCACCCCGGCGGCGGACTGCCGCACGCGGGCATGTCGGGCGCGCTGGTCGCGGGACTGATCGTGGAGGGGCCGGAGTTCCGCGGCTCGCAGTGAGCGCGCCGCCCCGGCGGGGTTCAGACTTCAGAAACGGTACTGCTCATCGAAGCCGTTCCCCTGCGGCTGCTGCCCGCCGCCCTGGTACGGGTACGGCTGCTCCGGCGGCAGTTCCTGCCCGTACTCGTCGGTGTTGCGCTGCTGCGGGACCCACACCCCGCCGGGCGGGGTCTCGCCGCCGTAGGTGCCGGCGTACTGGTCCTGGGTGTAATCCTGCTGGCCGTAGTACTGCTGGTCACCGTACGTGTTGTCGTAGGAGCCCTGGCCGTAGTTCGAGGAGCCGATGTACGGGTCGGAGTAGGCGGCGTACTGCTGCTGGCCCGCGGCGTCGTAGCCCTGCTGCTGGCCGTAGCCGGAGTAGTCGTAGGAGTAGGACTGGTCGGCCGCCTGGGCCGTGTACTGGTCCTGGGCCTGCTGTCCCGCGGGCTGGTACCCGTTGGTGTCGTAGACGCCGTAGGAGCCGGTGTCCTCGGGCACGGGCTGCGGCTCGTAGACGGCCGTGCTCTCGGCGGCCGTCGGGTCGTGGGCGGAGCGGGCGGGGGTGAAGACGTCGTCGTGGTCGTAGTCGTCCTCCTGGCCGTATGCGGACGGGTCGCGACGGTAGGCGCCGGCCTCGTCGTAGCCGCCCTCGGCCTCCAGGCCGGAGACCTCGAGGGTCGGCTCCTGGCGGCCGCGCTCACCGCGGCGGCGCTTGCTGCCGCCCAGCGCGGGCGCGTTCATCGCCCAGCCGGCCGCGAAGCCGCTGCGGAACGACAGGGTGACGTACGTCTGCCCGACCGCGAAGGCGGCCGCGCCCAGTCCGATCACGACGACGGACGCAATCAGAACACCGACGACGACACCGAGGAACCCGGCGAAGGCCAGCAGGCGCCAGCGCAGCCGCGCCTTGTACTGCAGCAGCACCTCGCCCAGCAGCCACAGCGCGACGATGCCGAACGCGATGTAGAGGACCGCCCAGCCCATGTACGCCCCTCTCCCAGTGGCCGTTACGCAGTGTGTCGTATACCGGTGCGAACGGTCTAGGCCTGCGGTGCGTGGTGCAGGCCCAGGTTCTCGTAGATCTCGAGTGTCGCAGTGGAGTTGTTGAGCGTGATGAAGTGCAAGCCGGGCACGCCCTCGGCGAGCAGCCGCGCACAGAACTCCGTGGCGAATTCGATCCCAATGGAGCGTACAGCGGCCGGATCGTCTTGCGCGGTGAGGATCCGCTCTTTCAGGGCAGACGGGAACGCGGCGTTGGTGAGCGACCCGATCCGCTCCAGCGTCTTCACGCTCGCGATCGGCATGACCTCGGGAATGATCGGGGTGTCACAGCCGGCGACCGAGACCCGGTCGCGCAGCCGGAGGTAGTCCTCCGGCTGGAAGAACATCTGCGTGATGGCGTAGTCCGCGCCCGCTCGGCACTTGTCGACGAAGTGGCGGACGTCTGCGTCCCAGTCGGCGGAGCGCGGGTGCATCGCCGGGAAGGCGGCGACGCCCACGCAGAAGTCGCCGGAGGCCTTGATCAGCTCGACGAGTTCGGCGGCGTAGGCCAGGCCCCGGGGGTGCGGCACCCAGTCGCCCATCGGGTCGCCGGGCGGGTCGCCGCGCAGGGCGAGCATGTTGCGGATCCCGGCGTCGGCGTACTGGCCGATGATGTTGCGCAGGTCGGCCACCGAGTGGTCGACCGCGGTGAGGTGGGCGATCGGGGTGAGGGTGGTGTCGGAGGCGATCGCCTCGGTCGCCTTGACCGTGCCCGCGCGGGTGGAACCGCCCGCGCCGTAGGTGACGGAGACGAAGTCGGGCGCCACGGCCTCGACCCGGCGCAGCGCGTTCCACAGGTTCCGCTCGCCCTTCGGGGTCTTGGGGGCGTAGAACTCGAACGAGTACGTCGTTTTGCCGGCCGCGAGCATATCGCGGACGGTGCGGGCGTGGTCCGACCTGATGGATGCGGTGCCGAGGGCCATACCGGCAGGTTAGCCAGGGGCGGTCGGTCCCCCAACCGGAGGCTGACATTTGCCCGGATTGTCCTCTTGTTGTCCATCCCTTGGACAAGCCGTCGTCACTACGCCTCCCGCAGCCGCTTCGCGAACTCGGCCGCGGCGGCCCCCGGGTCGTCGGCCTCGGTGATCGCCCGTACGACGACCACGCGCCGGGCGCCCGCTGCCAGGACCTGGTCGAGGGTGCCGAGGTCGATGCCGCCGATGGCGAACCAGGGGCGGTCGGTGCCGAGACCGGCGGTGTATCGGACGAGGTCGAGGCCGGGCGCGTGGCGGCCGGGCTTGGTGGGGGTCGGCCAGCACGGGCCGGTGCAGAAGTAGTCCACGCCCTGCTGGACGGCGGCCGCGGCGGCCTCGGACTCGGCGTGCGTGGAGCGGCCGATCAGGACCTCGTCGCCGAGGAGCGCGCGGGCCGCGGGGACCGGGAGGTCGCCCTGGCCGAGGTGCAGGACGTCGGCGCCGGCGGCGTGGGCGACGTCCGCCCGGTCGTTGACCGCGAGCAGCTTGCCGTGCCGGGCGCAGGCCTCGGCGAAGACGGCCAGGTGCTCCAGCTCCTCACCGGCCTCCATGCCCTTGTCCCGCAGCTGCACGATGTCGACGCCACCGGACAGCTCGGCGTCGAGGAAGTCCCCGAGGTCGCCCTGCCGCTTGCGCGCGTCGGTGCAGAGGTAGACCCGGGCCTCGGCGAGCTGGGCCCGTGCGGTGGCGGCGGCGGTGCCGGTCATGCGTGTCCCCCAGGGTGTCGGTGTGTCGGTGGTGTGCGGGTGCGGACGCGACCGCGGACCGGCGGCTCCCGGGTGCCGGAGCACCCGACTGCCGGGCATGCGGCGCGGGAGCACTCTTGCTCCTCCGCGAAGCCTCGGGCACCTTACGCCCGCCCCGGGCCCGCGGAGGCCCAGGCGGAACGGGCGCGAGCCACCCCCGGGCCGTGGGCCCCCCGGGCACGGCCCCCCCGGGGCGGGGGGTGT
>NZ_JBEXSH010000863.1:0-3818 GCF_040613555.1 Streptomyces sp. NPDC006265 | reverse complement strand
GGTGGTGTGCTCGGGCTGACGGGGAACTGGCGGCGCATCCGCGGCGAGTTGCAACGAGGGGCGGTGGCTGTGGTCGGGCTCTGAGTAGGCCACTGCCGTTCGAGAGCCCCGAGCCGGACGTGTGGCGGCGCCTGTTCGGAGTGGCCGACCAGACCGACAACCGCGGCGAAATGGCCCTCGACGTCGTTCGTGAGTTCGTCGCCTCACAGCGGGCGTCCATGTACCCGCCGCCGGTCGGCGCCGACGGCGAGCAGCGCCCGCCGTTCAGCGGCTACATCGGCCGGACCCTGTCCGTGGGCAACCCGTCCACGGGCGACATGCGGCAGACCGTCGCACTCCTGCCTCAGCGGCTCAAGGAAGCACTCACGCGGGCCGGATACGAGCTGGAATCCATCGTCCCTTCGTGGCGCGAGACGGGCGCGCTCCTGGAGAACGCCTCCTACCGCCCGCCGTACCTGATCAAGAAGAACCTGGACGGCAAGAAGGTCCGGATGTACGTCTTCCACCCCGACGTCTTCGGCCTCGACAACGACGACGAAGGGTAACGGGCGGCCCTCATGTCACAGAAAAACCCTCTCCCTGTTCCCGCAAAGTGCGTACCCCCCTGTCCCGTCGAAGTATCCGCAGGTCAGGCCCGCATTTTGGGGGGTACGCAGCAGTGCGTACCCCCGGGGGCCGAGGGGGTGAGGGTACGCAGCAGTGCGTACCCCCCTGAAACGGCATCTGACCTGCAACTTTCTGTCACCGCACGGGGGGTACGCACTTTGGCCGATCAGGGAGAGGGTTTTTCTCAGCGAACGGCCGCTCCCTCACGGAACGTCACCACAAGGAGCGCCATGGCTCGCCCGGTTCCCCGCACGACGTACTGCCCCGCCTGCCGTGCGCTACGGGGTGTCCGCATCGTCGGACACACCACAGTGGCCGGCACGCCCCTCGACCTCGCACGCTGCGCCGACACCAGCTGCGAACTCATCTGGGCCATCCGGCCCGCCACCCACACCACCTGACGAAAGGCCAGCCATGACCGACCAGCACACCGACATCGCCGACGGCCTCACCCCCGAACGCCGCGCCCACGTCATCCGAGGCCGCGCCGAGAACCACGTCCCCAACCCGGGCTATGACCAGATCCTCGCCGACATGGCCAAGGACCCCGGATACGCCGACACCCTCACCCCGCACATGCGCCTCGCCCTGGCCACCTACGCCAACGACAAGGCCGCCCACGACGACCTCAACAACTGAAAGGCACACCATGACCGACACCATCGCCACCCTCGAAGCACGCGCGGAGAAGCTGCGCGCCCAGGCCGCCAAGCCCACCGCCGAACTCGACCAGGTCACCTCCGAGCTCGAAGCCGCACGCGCTGCCGAAGCCGAACGGCAGGCCGGCCGCGCCGCCGACTGGGACCGCGGACTCCTCGCCGCCTGGCCCGACCTGGACGAGCAGCTGCGCGCCGAGGAGAAGCAGGCCCGCGCCGACTTCCTCCAGGCCCTCCAGAACGACCCCGTATGGTCCGCCTGGACGCGCATGCGCGCCACCTGGCACCGACGCAACGCCATCCGCAGCGAGGCCGACGTAGCCCGGGTGCAGGTGGACCCCCAGGGCGACCCCGTCCCCTTCCTCAACTACCGCGAACCCACCGTGCTGTGGGACACCATCATCAAGGCCATCGACGACCAGGGCCGCGACGAAGCGGCAGCCGAGACTCAGCGGCTCCAGGACGAGCGCGAGGCATACGCCAAGGGGACCGACTGATGACCACCGACGCACTCGACCCGGGCGAGGACGGAACCTATCCGCACTTCCCTCGCGACGGGCAAGGCCGGCCGCTGTGGTCCGACAGCGCCATGACCGACGGTCAGGCCATCGACGGTCAGGCGCCGATGCCGCGAGGACGACGACGCAAGGCCGGACCGAACGGCGACGTCATCACCATCGACCTGACGCCGACCGGACCAGACGGACAGCCCATCGAGCCGCCCGACCTTCCACCAGCCGCATGACGAACGGCGTCAAAGCCGCCCCGTGACGAACGGGGAGCCATGGACGGAGAGCGGGCCAAACCCTAGCGGGCCTCCTTCCCGCACAGACCCGACCAGCGCCACCACAGGCCCGCCGGCCGAACCACGACCGGCGGGCCTCGGCACGCCCGGGGTGGGGGGTGACTCCCCCCAGGCCCCCAAGGCCGCCCGCCGGGGAGGGAAAATCCTGTGCCCGCGAATCAGGGCTTTCTGATCGCCGGTCGGGGGAAGGGGAGTTCCCATCGGGCGGCCGGCCGCCTAGGGGCCCGGCGCCGTCAGTGCGGCGCGTGCGTGCACAGAATCGCCAAGGGGGCTACGGCCCCTCCCCCAGTGGGTGGGCGTTGTTGTTGCCGTTGTTGTTGCTGGTCAACGCCCCTCCCTCCTGTGACCCAGCAGGGGAGGGGAGGGGCTGCAGTAGTGGGCCCCCACTACGCCGGTAGAGGGGGCGGTAGTGGGTTCTGACCTGCGCTGTAGAGGGGGTAGAGGGGTGCGGGCCTGACCCCCGAAACCCGAAACTTCGCAGGCCAGGACCGAAGTCAGGGGCGAAACCGGTTTCGGGTGGAGGCGAAACCGGGGCGGTAGGCGAAACCAGTGACCCGGTCGGTGGGAAGTGACTTTCCACTGGCCGGGTCACTTCGTTGCGTCACTGGCCTTAACCGGCGTTGACGGCCGTCAAGTGAGGCAGTGAGGCGACGTTCAGCCGCCCGTGACGGGGCGCCCACGAGGGCCGCAGGCGCCTGCTCGCTGCCTCACTCACTGGGTGCGGGCAGGGCGACGACGAACACGCCCTTGCCCTGTACGCCTTGCACCAGGCCCTCGGCGGCGAGCAGTTCCAGCGCGCTCTTGATGGTCCGTCTCGATACCGCGCCGCCCGTCTCGGCCTCCAGCTCGGCCTGTGATGGAAGGCGCCGGCCTACCGGGATCTCGCCGCGCCGGATGCGGTCGCGCAGCACGTTGGCCAGCTGCACGTACATCGGCGTCATAGCGTCCCGGTCAAGCTCGATCATGCTGCGACCGTAAGAGGACAACCAGGCCTGTCATAGATCTGCCTAGGCCGTCTGAGCACGTACCAAGACGTACCAAGTTGGGTAAGGTCACGAGAAAGCCCCCGCGGCTGCCGGGCCCGGGGGCATGGCCGACGCTTCGAGGGAGCGACGACATGACGCAACGTACCGCCCAGCCGGACATCGCGACCATGCGGGAGACGGTCAACCGGCTTCTCGACCCAGACTCCACGCCCGAGGCGCTGCCCCCGGCCGCCGACGAGATCGACACGCTCACCCTCCAGATTCGCGGCCACATCGCATTGCTCGCCCCAGAGGTGGAGCAGGCCGCCAAGGAGCTGCCGCAGGGCAGCGTCCGCCGCTTCAGCGTGCTCGGCTGCGTGTGGGAAGCGAACAGCAGGCTGGAGACCCAGCCCAGCAGCAGGACCGGCGGCCCCGTCGGCCACGCCCGGCGTCTGGCCCGGGTCCTGAACGCCCTGTGCGACCACTACGAGCGGCTCAGCGGGATCGAGACACGCGAGCAGGCTGCCCTCGTGCGGCTCGGGGAGCACTGCGCCAGCTGCCCGACGTGCAAGACCGTGGACGACAACGGAGCGAACGCCAACCTCCCCTGCGAGGAGGGTGACCGGTTGGCCGAGGAGCTGAGGCAAGCGCGGCACAGAAGGGCCGCGAGACACTGATAGCCCGCCGAAGGTGCTGGGGCTGAGGTCCCGGAGAGGACACCGGAGGCAGGAGAAGGGCGGTCACCCCCATGGGTGACCGGCCGAAATGAGTCGATACGCCGAGAAA
>NZ_JBEXSH010000862.1:0-3823 GCF_040613555.1 Streptomyces sp. NPDC006265 | reverse complement strand
TGACCCGGGCACCGCGCCCGTCCGACCCGGTCCGGCCAAGACAGCCCTGGAGGCGTCTTCCTCCGTGGTGAACGCCTCCACGAAGGAGTGAGCCATCGTGCCGACGGCGGGGATACTCAGGGCGGTGGCCGCGGCCACGTTGCTGGTTCCGGCGAAGCCGACCATCGCACCGAGGCGGGCGGCCTGAAATCCGGCCTGCGGGCCGTGGGTCCGCCGCAGGGAGAAGTCCACGAGCGGGTGCCCTGCCGCCGCGAGGACGCACCGCGCAGCCTTCGAGGCGATGGCGCTCTGGTGGCTGAGCTGGTTGAGCACGTACGTTTCGGCCAGCTGCGCCTGCGGCAGAGGCGCGGTCACCTCCAGCAGAGGCTCCCCCGCCAGCACGATCCGACCCTCCGGAACCGCCCGCACGTCGCCGGTGAACTCCAGGCCGAGCAGGGGCTGGAGATCCCGCCGCGGTCGACGCACCGCGGACGCGAAGGCATCGACGTCCTCTGGGCCGACATGGAGACCTGCCAGGTAGTCCAGGACCGGCTCCAGCCCCGCGGCGACCAGGAAGCCGCGCTCGGGAGGCAGGTCGCGGACAAAGAGGCTGAACGTCGCGGGGCCGGTCATTCCCTCCCGGAGATAGGACATGGCCATCGTGACTTCGTACAGATCGGTGGTCGTCGCGTCGGACACCGGAGTCGCCTCCTCGCTTCCCGTCCGGGTTTCCCGCCGGTCACCGGCGGAAGCGCGCGGACCACAGGGGCTCGACCAGGTCCCACTCGGCGTCCCACTGTGCATACCTTCTCCGGTCCAGCACCCGGCACATGCCTGCCCGCGCCGCGTAGAACCCGGCGCCCACCCCGATCGCGGCCATACCACCCACGAACCAGCCGGTGGTCGTCGCGTTGAGCTCGGTCATCGGCGGACTGGTGAGGCCGCCCTCCCGGTCCACCCACACCTTCACGGTGGCGCCCTGGCCGGTTCTCGGCTCGACGAGGGTCGTCCCCGTCCGCACCGTGCCGTTGTCGTCGGTCCAGCGGACCTTCGCCTGTTGCTTGCCCTCTCTTGTGGCGCCCTCGGCGGTCGACATGAGCCGGGCCTCGACCTCGTGCCGTTCCGCCGACTGGGCTTGCACGGTGCGCATCGACGACTCGTACGCCGTCAGCCCGGCGCTGAGTGCGGCCACCGGCAGGCCGATGACGAGGACCAGCATCAGGAAGCGGCGGAACCAGGACTCGAACGTGTCGGACGTGCGTCGGAGCGGGTTCGCCCCCTCCGACGCCTGCGCCTGGCGTGGCGGAGGCGGACCGGACGCGTGCGGCGAATTCTGTGCGCTCATGACTCGGCCTCCAGCAAGTCGCTGGTCCATTCCTCCACCCCTTGTCCCACCATGGGGCGGCACCGGCCTCCCGTCACAGGGCCGAAAGTCCCTGCGGGGACGACTTCCGGCCCCACAGGGGCCGACCGTCGACGTGGCCGGTCTCACCGGTCCGGCCATATCCGGGGGACGACCGCGATCGGGCAGGGCGCGTGATGCCGTACCGCATGGTTGCTCAGTCCCAGTTGCAGGCCTCGATGCCCCTGGCCTCTGCGGGCGCCGACGACCAGCAGGTCCGCTTCGGAGGCCGCCTCCGACAGGGCCTGGCGCGCCGGTCCCTCGATCACCCACCGGCTCACCGGGGCGTCGCGGTACTGCTCGGACGCGTCCCGTAGGCCGTCGTCGCGCACCTGCGCCGGCGGACGCCCATGGCCTCCGGGGCGTAGGGAGACGGGGCTTACCAAGTTCGACTTCGCTTCCACACCGCTGCGGACAGACGGATTCCTCTCCCGGCCGTCCACGGCCGAAGCATGCCGCTCCACGCACATGTGTCCTGGCTCGTGGACCATGCCGCCGCCGAAGAAGCGGCGCGGGATGCACAGCAGGGAGCGAGCCTGACATCCTCCGGCCAGCTCAGCGCCTATGGGTAGCAGGGAAGATCATCGTGGCCCAGTTCGCGAACCCGGTCTCATGAACAGAACCGCTCAGGGTGCGGGGCACCGACCGTCCCACGGCCGAAGCCTCCGTCGGCGTCGCCACACGAGTTGGTGGGTCGCGCGAAGGTCCTGGCGGACCGGTTCGCAGCCAGGTCCTCCGGATCAGGACACCGTAACGACTGCGCACGGGCTCACATGGGCCTGGCAGTTGAGGGAACCCGGGCCGCGCCCCTCGGCATTCCGAACGACCGGAGAGGCGAGCCGATGACCGACATCCAAGGCTTGCTGGGCGACGAGGCCAGGGACCTGCTGACCTATACCGCCCAAGGGATTCCCAACGACGACCTGGTACTGCCGGGTCCTGACTTCGTCGACCGCGCCGTGTCGGCGACCGACCGTTCGCCCCGGGTGCTGCGCAACCTGCAGTCCGTTTTCGACCACGGCCGTCTGGCCGGCACGGGATACGTATCGATCCTGCCGGTGGACCAGGGCATAGAGCACTCCGCGGCGTCGGCGTTCGCCGCGAACCCCCGCTATCTCGACCCTGGGAACATCGTCGAGCTCGCCATCGAGGGCGGCTGCAACGCGGTCGCCAGCACCCTCGGTGTGCTCGGGGCCGTCTCGCGGCGCTACGCACACAAGATCCCCTTCATCGTCAAGCTCAACCACAACGAACTGTTGACCTACCCGAACCACTACGACCAGATCATGTTCGGCAGCGTCGAGCAGTGCTTCGAACTCGGCGCGGCCGGCGTGGGCGCCACGGTCTACTTCGGCTCGGAGCAGTCGGACCGCCAGCTGCAGGAAGTCAGCGAGGTCTTCGCGCGGGCTCACGAACTGGGCATGTTCAGCGTGGTGTGGTGTTACCTGCGCAATGCGGCGTTCAAGAAGGACGGCGTGGACTACTCGGTGTCGGCCGACCTCACCGGACAGGCCAACCACCTCGGCGTGACCATCGAGGCCGACATCGTCAAACAGAAACAGCCGGAGAACAACGGCGGTTACACCGCACTGGACTTCGGCAGAACCGACAAGCTCCTGTACAGCACGCTCACCACCGACCACCCGATCGACCTCACCCGCTGGCAGGTGGCCAACTGCTACATGGGCCGGGTCGGACTGATCAACAGCGGCGGCGCATCGGCCGGCAAAGGAGACCTCGCGCAGGCCGTACGGACGGCGGTGATCAACAAGCGAGCCGGAGGCACCGGCCTCATCACCGGCCGCAAAGCCTTCCAGCGGCCCACCAGCGAGGGCGTCGAACTCCTCCACGCCGTCCAGGACGTGTATCTCGACGAGAGCATCATCGTGGCCTGACCGCCGCCGTCGACGACATCCGAGGGCATCGCTCCTTCGGCGCAGACCGCAGACCGATTGCCCCCGGCCCCATGGACCCACCGAGCCACGGCGCGCGTGACGGCTGCTCCCCGCGGGCCGCGACCACGTCCCGCCCGACCGGCGGCAGAACGGCACACCGTTGGTGACATCGCCAATGAAGCGGGCGACCGCCGGTCAAAGCCAGATGCGTACGGAGACGGCCGGGTCAGTGAGCGGATGTCAGCGGGCTCGGCGGGCCGGCCGTGACGCCGCCGTCCAGGACGAACTCCACGCCGGTCGAGAAGGTGGCGTCGGCGGTGATGAACAGCACCATACGGGCGACCTCCCCGGGCTCACCGAATCGCGGAAGCGGCTGTCCGGCGGTGAAGGAGTCGTCGAAGTCGGCCGTCATCGCGGTGCGCACCGCGCCCGGGTGGACCGAGCAGACACGGATTCCGTCCGAGGCCAGTTCCAGAGCCGCGGCCTTGGTCAGCCAGATCGCACTAGCACACCTCTGAACTCCATTCACAGACAAAAGGATCTCGGT
>NZ_JBEXSH010000861.1:0-3827 GCF_040613555.1 Streptomyces sp. NPDC006265 | reverse complement strand
GACTCACACCCGAGCTCATCCACGAAGCCACCCGCTCCTACGCCCTCGCCTCACGGGCGTGCATCGAGGCCGGAACCGGTCTGTCGCAAAACGAGAACTCCTTCGACACCCACCGCGCCATCGCCCTCCTCGCCGCGATCTGCGGAAACATCGACGCCCCCGGCGGCGACGTGATCTGGGAGCCGATGCCGATCGAGGGCCGGCGCACCTTCCCCCGCTCCGACCTGCTCCCGGAGGAGCAGGCGAAGAAACGGATCGGCGGAGACAGGCACAAGATCCTCTCGATGTCCGGCTGGGTCGCCCCGGGAGACCTGCACGAGGCCATCGTGACCGGCTCGCCGTACCCGATCACCTCGATGCTGGTCTTCGGCAGCAACATGCTGGCCTCCCACGAGAACACCGAGCTGGTCCGTAAGGCGATGAGCAAGCTGGACCTGGTCGTCGTGTGCGACCTGTTCATGACGCCGACCGCCCGGTACGCCGACGTCGTCCTGCCGACGTCGAGCTGGCTCGAGCGGGACCAGATCGTCGAGTTCAACTCCTACATCGCGGCCCGGCAGAAGATCGCCACGGTCGACGGCTGCCGCTCGGACGAGGAGATCATCCTCCAGCTCGCCCAACGGCTCGGCCTGAGCGAGCACTTCTTCCCCTCGCTGGAAGCCGCTCTCGACGCGAAGCTGGCCGGCATCGAGCTCACCTGGGAACAGTTCACGAAGATCGGCTACATCCGCAACGACAAGCGGTACCGCAAGTACCGCGACGGCGGATTCCGTACCCGGTCCGGACGCGTGAACCTCATGAACAACGGGCTGCGGGCCATGGGCTACGAGCCGTTCCCGGTCTTCCGGCGCCCGCCGAAGACGGACCCGGCTCTGCCGTACCTGATGACCAGCGCCCATCCACGCCAGTTCTACAACACCGAGTTCCACCAACTCCCGACGACCTCGCGCGGCCAGACCACGGCGCGGGTGACCGTCCACCCGGACACCGCGGAGCGGGAAGGGCTGACAGAGGGCGAAGAGGTGGACCTCTTCACGCGGACCGGTGCGCGCGGGGTGCGCATGACGGTCAAGATCTCCGACTCCGTCGCACCGAACGTCGTGATGGCGGACGCCGGCTGGTGGTATCCGGGCGAGTCCTCGGTCGACGAGTCGCTCAGATCCTCGGTCAATCTCCTGACGGACAACGACCGTTCCGACGTGCACATGGGGAGCGCGACGATGAGAGGTGTAGCAGTGGGAATACGGCGGCTGGGGCCGGACCGTGGCTAGCGCGCGGGGCGCCGTCGCCGCGCGGGTGCCGGAGACCGACGAGGGCCTGCAGGGCGACGAACTGGCCCTCAAATACGACGAGATGCAGCGCCACATCCGGGACAACGGCTGGCTCCAGGAGAAGATAGACGACATCCTGGCGGCGGAGATCTCCTCCGGCGAGGTCCTGGAGCTGGGATGCGGCCCGGGCTACCTGGGCCTGGAATGGATCATCCAGGCCGAGGACTCCGCCCGGCTCGTCGGCCTCGACATCTCACCGGCGATGCTCCGACGGGCGACCCTCAACGCGAACGGGTACGGCGTCGCCGGGCGATGCGCCTACGAATGCGGCACGGTACTGTCCCTGCCGTTCGAGGACCACCGCTTCGATCACGTCATCAGCGCGTCCTCACTGCACGAATGGGCGGATCCGGTGACCGCCCTTTCGGAGATGCACCGCGTGCTCAGGCCGGGCGGCCGGTACTGCGTCTCCGATCTGCGCAGGGACGTCGACCGTACGACGTTCCAGTTCATGAAGGCGAACATCGCGGCCGACATGCGCCCGGGCTTCCGCACCTCGATCCGGTCCTCATACGTCAAGAGCGAGATCGAAGAGTTGCTGCGAGGCACCGCGCTCGACACGGCCGTCGTGACGGAAGTGCAGATGGGGATCGTCATCACGGGCAGGAAGGAAGCGCCATGAACGCACTCGCGGGAAGTTCGCCGGCCATCACCGCCACGCGCGACGGGCGCTTCCCCGACCGCGCCGGCTTCGGCCGGGCCTGGGAGGAGATCCTCCAGACGTCGAGCACATGGCGGGACCTCGACTGCGGTCTGTACCTGTCGGCCTGGTGCGGATACGCGCCGGACCACGTCGTGGAGAAGTTCGCCGGGGTCAACCACGTCGGCATCTACATGGGCGACTACGACAACGACGACGAGGTGTTCGACTGGAACGCCCACCTGAACGACCTCCGGGCGTCCGGCCGGATCACCATCGTCGAGATGGGGCCGTCGTACATCTCCCCCCGGCAGTACGGCACGCCGGGATGGTGGAACTCGATCGCCCTCTCCGACGGACGGGTCATCGAGATGTTCGCCTGCCGCCGGTTCGGCCCCTGGGCGGACCGCCCCGCCGGCGAGCGGGGACGGCTGATGTCGCACGTCGCCATCGACGTGCACACCGACGCCGACGTCCGCTACCTCCTGGACGTCCTCGACCGGGACGTCGACCACCTCGAGAACATCGCGTTCACCGAGGCGGACGAACTCGGCCACACCTACGGGCATCTGCGCAACAACGACAGCGGCTCCGTGCTCGAGATCGTCTACGAGGCGCCGCGCGGCGGAACGGGGCACGGCGATGGCGGTCATTGAGATCTCGCCGTACTCCGGCGAACACTGCGAATCCACCGCGCTGCTCAACATGCTCCGCAACCACGACATCGAGCTGAGCGAGCCGCTGATCTTCGGGCTGGGACAGGGCCTGTCGTTCCTGTACTGGCACTCGAAACAGATGCCCAGCCCGTTCCTCGCCGGCCGGGTCAAACCCGACCACCTCATGCGCAACGTGGCGGACGCCCTCGCCCTGGAGCTGCGGGCACAGGAGACGTCCTCGGCGGCGAAGGCCGAGGCCACACTGATCGAGGCTCTCGACGAGGGCGACGTGGTGGGCCTCAAGCTCGACCGCTACCACCTCGACTACGCGCGGGAGAACCACCACTTCGCCGCGCACTACGTCGCCTGCCTCGGCTACGAGGACGACAGGTTCGTCGTCGTCGAGACCCGCGCGCTCGGCGTCCAGTCGACGTCGCGGGAAAGCCTGGCCAGGGCCCGGGCCGCCAAGGGGCCGATGTCCTCGCGCCACCTGTCGGTCCGGGTGGACCCGCGCGGCTACGACGAGTCGATCCTCGCGAAGGCCTGCCGGACCTCGATCCTCGCCGCCGCACAGGACTTCCTGAGCCCGCCGATCACCAACATGGGATTCAAGGGGATCGCGAAGGCCGGCTCGCTCATGCGCGGGTGGCACGACAAGCTCGACCGTCCCGTGGAGGCGATGAGCGCCGTCGGCACCAGCATGGAGGAAGGCGGCACGGGCGGCGGACTCTTCCGGACGCTGTGGGCGCAGTTCCTGGAAGAGGCGCACGAGCTGACCGGCGTCGAGGCCTACGACGAGCTCGCCGTCGAGTACCGCCGCATCGCCAAGCGCTGGACGGACGTGGCGAACCTGCTGCGCGACGCCGACGACGCCGGTGCCCGGCGCTCGCTCGACGAGGCCGCGGCGATCGTCGACAGCGTGGCGGCCGAGGAGCGAACGGCGATGGCACGGCTGGAGGAGGCGTCCCGATGACCACGCTCGCCCGGCCGGCCGGCCACGACCCGCGCGGCGCACTGCGCGACACCCTCGTCTCCCGCGTCGACATCGCGCGGAAGGTCGCCGCGGTCACGTCACTGGACCGGCAGGCGCTCGACGCCTGGGTCGCGGAGGCGCTCTCCGCGACCGTGGAGCACGCCTGCCGCATGATACGACTATCGGTGCGTGCCTGTGGACAACCAGCGCAGCCGTCTCCCGCGACC
>NZ_JBEXSH010000860.1:0-3828 GCF_040613555.1 Streptomyces sp. NPDC006265 | reverse complement strand
CGCCCCCCGGGTTGCCTCGTCCGGGCCGGGCCCGAGAGACGGATCGGCGTCGTCCGCGACAGCGGAGTCCACGCGGGAGGGCCCGACAAGCGGATCGGCGTCGTCCGCGAAAGCGGTGTCCATGTGAGCGGGCCCGGCGGGCTCCTCCACGGAGTCCGGAGGGTCCGGGAAGGGAGCGGCGGGCCGCGCCTCCGCGGGATCCAGCCAGTTCTCGGCCGGCGGAGCCGACTGCGCGGCGGCCAGGTCCGGCTCGGGGGCGGCCTGTCGCGCTCCCGAGCCTGCCGGGTGTGAGCCGAGGGCCACGGACTCGGCGTCGGCCCGGTGGGCCTGGTGGGAACCGTCGACGGCGGGCTCGGAGTGCCCCGCCAGGTAGGCCTCGTACAGGCCGGCGGCGGGCTGCTCGCTCATCTGCTCCACCTGGTGCGTGCCGGTGGCGACGGTCGTCTCGGCGGACGGCCGGGCAGACCCGTTCGGCCCGTCGGGTATGGCAGGTTCGTTCGAGCGGGGTGATGAAGAGCAGGTGGTCATACTCGCCTCCGTGGGAAGAGTGCGGCCGCTCCTGCGCCCCCCGTCGTGTGACGAGCGACGTTACGCTGACCACTACTAGGCGCCCCCGTCACCCCGTGCCACTCGGGTGAGCCGGCGGGATGACCACCCGTACGGAAAATGCGCCGACTCGCCGACATGTCGGGCTCCGGCCGCAATACAGCCGCCGGAAACGGGAATCCAGCTAAGGACACCCCGTGTCGCGGCATGCCAGGAGGAGGGCAACCCGTGGATACGACCACAAAGGTGATCATCCTGGCCGCGGTTCTCGCGGCCTTCGTCCTCGTCTTCGCCGTCGTGGTCCTGGTGCGGCTGGTCCGGACGCGCCGCGATCTGCGGCGCGCGGGACTGCCCACGGGCCCGCGCTGGGTCTTCTGGGGTGCGGTGCTCTATCTCGTGCTGCCCGTCGATCTGCTGCCCGACCCCGTGTACCTGGACGACCTCGGCATCCTGCTGCTCGCTCTGCGCACTGTCCGCGGCTCCCTCGGCGAACGGGAGCGCAGTACCGCACACCGGCCGGACCGGCAACTGGCCGATGACTACGGAAAGTAAGGAAACCAACCACCCGTTCGATTCGTATAAGTCTCTGGAAGCCGAAACAGGTCGGCGGACCGGGCGGCGGCGCCCCCGGCCCCTCGCCTGATCGGCGCAGTACCGACGAGGGAGAGACGATGCAACCGTTCGCGCTCAACTACGCGCGCCCGGCAGTGGAGTTGGAAGCTGCCGTTCCGTACGTGTACGACGCCGGACAGCAGCTGAACGTACTCCGCGACGGACGGGTCGCGGCCTCTGACTTCGCCCTGTTGAGAGAGTTCGGCACCACCACGTCCACCGCCGGCTCCAAGACACACTTCGACGACTGACCGCGGGCCGCCGACGATGACCGTACTGATCCTCACCTGCGAGGAGGACGTCACCGCGGACATGGTGGTCGTACACCTGAACGCGACGGGGGTTCCGGTGGTCCGGGTCGATCCCGCGGACCTGACCGGTGGTGTCGCGCTCTCGGGGGAGTACGTGCACGGCCGGTTCCGCGGCCATCTGTCCGCCGGGGGGCGGCTGGTGAGCATCGGAGGGCTCCGGTCCGTGTGGGTACGCCGGCCGGGCGTCCCGGCCGCGCGGGCGGCCCAGCCCTCCGCGTGGCTGACCGAGGAGGCCGCCCAGGCGCTCTACGGCATGCTGCGCAGCTCGGGCGTGCGCTGGATGAACGACCCCGACGCGGCGCGCCGGGCCCGGCACAAGCCGTGGCAGCTGCGTCTCGCCCAGAGATGCGGCCTGCCCGTGCCCGCGACGCTGATCACGACCTTCCCGCGCGCCGCCCGCGAGTTCGCGGAGCGCTACCCGGAGCTGGTGGTCAAGCCGGTGTCGGGCGCGCATCCGCAGGACCCTCCGCGGGCCGTCCCGACCAGCCGGGTCGCACCGGACGCGGACTTCTCGGCCGTCGCGTTCGGGCCGACGCTGTTGCAGCGGCGGATCACCAAGCGGGCGGACATCCGGCTCACCGTCGTGGGCGAGCGGATGCTGGCCGCCCGCAAGGCGACCGCCGACGACGCGGACCCGGACGAGGTCGACGTGCGGTTCGCCGCGCCCGGCTCGCTGTGGCTCCCCGTCGACGTGCCGTCCTGCATCGCGCCGGGCGTGCTGTCCTATCTGCGGGAGGCCGGACTGGCCTACGGGGCTTTCGACTTCGTGGAGGATTCCGACGGGACCTGGTGGTTCCTGGAGTGCAACCAGTCGGGGCAGTTCGGGTTCATCGAGGTGGAGACGGGTCAGTCGATCGCGCGGACCATCGCCGAATGGCTGGCCCGGCCGGTGCCGGTCCAGCCCTCCCATGTCAACGGTTCCGACACGGCGGTCCGTTGAGTACCCGGGCCCGGCGATCCCGGGCCCGCCCTGTCGTTCACTGCGGGCGCGGGCCGGGAAGCATGCCCGCGCGCTGCCAGCCCGCGCCCGGGGAGTGCGGACGGTCGTAGCCGAGGGACTGTGAGGGCCGCATGACCAGCTCCAGTTCCCTGCTCACACGTTCGGCCTCGCGGCGCACCTGTGTGGGTACGTCGCCGCGCTCCGCGATGAGTCGGTCGTAGATGGGGGAATCCTGGAACACCCGTCAACGTGCCTTTCTGCTCGTCGACCCCGTGATGGGGGCAGACTGCGAGTGTAGGCGGCGCGGTGTCCCGGAGTGTGAATTCCCTGGGATGACTTGACGCAGACCGGACATCCGTGACAGGCGAGGACGGGGCTTGTTCAGGCTCCCGTCGTGGAACCCGGCCGGACGATCATCAGGACGGTGACCGTGGCCCACGGCAGGTTGAAGATGCCGGCGAACATGGCGAGTTGCACGGTGTCCCGGTGGTCGGGGGCCTGCTCGTCCTTCAGCCGGTCGAGGAGTTCCTCCTGGCGGGGCAGGACGAAGGCCACCAGGATGCCGGCGGCCGGGGCGGTCAGGGCGATGGAGGTGATGAGCCATCCACTGCCGAGGACGCCCATCGCAGCCGCGGTCGCGAACCCGAGGGCCGGGACGGTCAGCCCGACACCGGCGTAGACACGGCAGATGCGGAGCAGGAGTGCCGGCGTGCCGATGCCGCCCCCGGGAGTCGCACGGCGCGTGGCGGGCGGGAACATGCCGGCCGCGACGGTCACGGGACCGACGGCGACGATGGCGGCCAGGACATGGAGGGACAGCAGGATCTTGGTCACCGGGGCTCTTTCCGTGAATGCGGTCGACGGGCCCACGCCAGGACGCCCCCGCGGGTGCACCCATGGGCTGGAACGACAGCTTCCAACGGGTTCTCGTGGATCTGTGCCTGCACATGATCCGCCGGGACCTGGGGTCGGCCGTCGCCGCGAACATCGCCCGGATGCCGGTCACGCCGCTGGAACGCGAGGGCGGGCAGGCCCAGTTCATCGTGCACGAGCACCCGCCGGTGCCGCGGGGGTCGGCGCTCGAACCGCTGCTGGAGTGGATCGAGGGACAACCTCGCGCACGAGGTGACACTGGGCGCACTGGCCGCGCGGGCGGGGATCAGCGAGCGGACGTTCAGCCGGCGCTTTCGCGAGCAGACCGGCACCACACCGCTGCAACGGCTGCTGCGGGCGCGGGTGCGGCCGCCCAGTACCTGCTGGAGAGCTCCGGCCACTGCGTCGAACGGATCGCACGCCAGGCCGGGTTCGGCTCGCCGACCGCGTTCCGGGAGCGGTTCCGCAAACGTGGTGGGCACCACGCCGTACGCCTACCATTCGGCGTTCCACGGGCGGACGAGCGCCTCGGCGGCCCCTGTCTAA
>NZ_JBEXSH010000859.1:0-3833 GCF_040613555.1 Streptomyces sp. NPDC006265 | reverse complement strand
CCTCCCCCGCTCCCACCCGATCAATAACGTCCTCGGTCAGGCCCTGCTCACCCGGCGCATGGGCAAGACCCGGGTCATCGCCGAGACGGGCGCCGGCCAGCACGGCGTGGCCACCGCCACCGCCTGCGCGCTGTTCGGCCTCGAGTGCACCATCTACATGGGCGAGATCGACACCCGGCGCCAGGCCCTCAATGTGGCCCGCATGCGCATGCTCGGCGCCGAGGTCATCGCCGTGAAGTCCGGCAGCCGCACGCTGAAGGACGCCATCAACGAGGCCTTCCGCGACTGGGTCGCCAACGTCGACCACACCCACTACCTCTTCGGCACCGTCGCCGGACCGCACCCCTTCCCGGCGATGGTCCGCGACTTCCACCGGGTCATCGGCGTCGAGACCCGCCGCCAGCTCCTGGAGCGAGCCGGACGCCTGCCCGACGCGGCCGTCGCCTGCGTCGGCGGCGGCTCCAACGCCATCGGCCTCTTCCACGCCTTCATCCCGGACACCGATGTCCGCCTCATCGGCTGCGAGCCCGCCGGGCACGGCGTAGAGACCGGTGAACACGCGGCGACCCTGACCGCCGGCGAGCCCGGCATCCTGCACGGCTCCCGCTCCTACGTCCTCCAGGACGACGAGGGCCAGATCACCGAGCCGTACTCGATCTCGGCCGGTCTGGACTACCCGGGCATCGGCCCGGAGCACTCGTACCTGAAGGACTCCGGCCGCGGCGAGTACCGCGCGGTCACCGACGACGCGGCGATGCAGGCCCTGCGCCTGCTGTCGCGCACCGAGGGCATCATCCCGGCCATCGAGAGCGCCCATGCACTGGCCGGCGCCCTGGAGGTGGGCAGGGAGCTCGGCAAGGACGGGCTGATCGTGGTCAACCTGTCCGGCCGCGGCGACAAGGACATGGACACCGCCGCGCGCTACTTCGGCCTGTACGACACCGACGCCGAGGTCGCCGAGGACGCCTCAGGCACCGCCGAGATCGAGGGGGACGCCAAGTGAGCGGGGCTGCTTTGAACAGTCAGAAGGGCCGGCTGTTGAGCGACACCCTCGCCGCGGCCAAGTCCGAAGGGCGCTCCGCCCTCATCGCCTACCTCCCGGCCGGGTTCCCGACCGTGGACGGCGGCATCGAGGCGATCAAGGCCGTCATCGACGGCGGCGCCGACGTCGTCGAGGTGGGCCTGCCGCACAGCGACCCCGTCCTCGACGGCCCGGTCATCCAGACCGCCGACGACATCGCCCTGCGCGGCGGCGTGAAGATCGCCGACGTGATGCGCACGGTCCGCGAGGCCCACGCCGCCACCGGCAAGCCGATCCTCGTCATGACGTACTGGAACCCCATCGACCGGTACGGCGTCGAGCGGTTCACCGCCGAGCTCGCCGAGGCGGGCGGCGCCGGGTGCATCCTGCCCGACCTGCCCGTGCAGGAGTCGGCCCTCTGGAGGGAGCACGCCGAGAAGCACGGTCTCGCCACCGTCTTCGTCGTCGCCCCCAGCAGCAAGGACGAGCGGCTCGCGCAGATCACCGCGGCGGGTAGCGGCTTCGTCTACGCCGCCTCCCTCATGGGGGTCACCGGTACCCGCGCCAGCGTCAGCAACCAGGCCCAGGACCTGGTGGAACGCACCCGGGCCACGGGGACGGACCTGCCGGTCTGCGTGGGGCTCGGCGTCTCCAACCCCGCTCAGGCCGCCAAGGTCGCGGGCTTCGCCGACGGCGTGATCGTCGGCTCGGCCTTCGTCAAGGCCATGCTGGACGCCCCGGACGACGCGGCCGGTGTCGAGGCCGTGCGCGCGCTCGCCGGTGACCTCGCCAAGGGCGTGCGCGGACAGGCGTAAGAACGCCGGAAGTCATACGGGTCCCTCGTACGGGTGGACCTGGGGTCGGGGAGGCGCCCTGCGCCTCCCCGGTTCGTTTCCGGGGTGTGAGCGAGAAGAACCGTGAGGGAAAGCGCACCGCCCGGGAGAAGCTGGCGGTCGAGCGCGAGAAGCAGAAGTCCGCGGACAAGCGCAGGCGCGCGCTGATCGTGGGCGGGGCCGTCGTCGCCGTCCTGGGACTCGCGGCCGTGATCGGCGTCGTCGCGGCCAACGCCGGCAAGGACGACGACAGTGAGGCCTCGGGCCCGGTCGTGGGGCCCTCGGGGGCCCGGGGCAAGGACAGCCTCGCCATCCCGGTCGGCAAGGACAGCGCGAAGTCCACGCTCACGGTGTGGGAGGACTTCCGCTGCCCCGCGTGCAAGTCCTTCGAGACGGCGTACCGGCCGGTGATCCACGAGCTGACGAACGCCGGCGAGTTGAAGGTGGAGTACCACCTGGTCACCCTCATCGACGGCAACATGCGCGGCACGGGCTCCCGCAACGCGGCCAACGCCGCGGCCTGCGCCCAGGACGCCGGGAAGTTCCCCGCGTACCACGACGTGCTCTTCGACAACCAGCCCCCGGAAGCCGACGACGCCTTCGCGGACAACGCCAAGCTGATCGAGCTGGCCGGCAAGGTCGACGGCCTGGACACCCCCGCCTTCCGCAGCTGTGTCGAGAAGGGCACGCACAACGGCTGGGTCGCCAAGTCCCACCTGGCCTTCAACAAGGGCGGATTCTCGGGCACGCCGGCCGTGCTGTTCGACGGCGAGAACATCTACCAGGACCGGACGATGACCCCGGCCAAGCTGAAGCAGATGGTGCAGGAGGCGAACAAGGAGTAAGGGTCTTCTCACGCTCCCGTTATGGACCCGTAGCCGGGCTGCCTGCCGCGGGCCCGGTGCGGCACGGTAGCGTCGACCTTGCCATGGAACTTGCCTTCATTCCCAGCCCGTCGCGCGGGGTGCTGTACCTCGGCCCCATTCCGCTGCGCGGCTACGCGTTCTGCATCATCATCGGCGTCTTCGTCGCGGTCTGGCTCGGCAACAGGCGCTGGATCGCCCGGGGCGGGCGGGCCGGCACGGTGGCCGACATCGCTGTCTGGGCCGTGCCCTTCGGCCTGGTCGGCGGCCGGCTCTACCACGTGATCACGGACTACGAGCTGTACTTCAGCGAGGGCCGTGACTGGGTGGACGCCTTCAAGATCTGGGAGGGCGGCCTCGGTATCTGGGGCGCGATCGCACTCGGCGCGGTGGGGGCGTGGATCGGCTGCCGCCGCCGTGGTATCCCGCTGCCCGCGTACGCCGACGCCATCGCCCCCGGCATCGCCTTCGCGCAGGCGATCGGCCGCTGGGGCAACTGGTTCAACCAGGAGCTGTACGGCAAGCCCACCGATCTGCCGTGGGCCCTGGAGATCACCTCCTCGTCGGACGGGCGGGTGCCGGGCACGTACCACCCGACGTTCCTCTACGAGTCGCTGTGGTGCATCGGGGTGGCGTTCCTCGTCATCTGGGCGGACCGCCGCTTCCGCCTCGGACACGGCCGGGCGTTCGCGCTGTACGTCGCCGCGTACTGCACGGGCCGGGCGTGGATCGAGTACATGCGCGTCGACGACGCCCACCACATCCTGGGCCTCCGGCTGAACGTCTGGACCGCGATCCTGGTGTTCCTGCTCGCGGTGACCTACCTGGTGGTGTCGTCCAAGAAGCGGCCCGGGCGTGAGGACGTCGTGGAGCCGGGCGCCGTGACCTCCGGTGACGAGGCCGACGGCGGCGAGAAGTCCGAGGCGGCCGGCAAGGACGCCGAGATCACGGACAAGACCGAGGCCGGGACGGACGCCGCCGAGAACACCGCCAAGAACGAGGCCGGGTCGGGAAAGAAGACCTGACGGCCCGCCGTATGTGACCCTGCCGTAAGTGACATGCCGAGAGCGCCCGGGACTAGTCCCGGGCGCTCTCGGCATGTCAGCGGCGGCGCGC
>NZ_JBEXSH010000858.1:0-3836 GCF_040613555.1 Streptomyces sp. NPDC006265 | reverse complement strand
TGCCCGTTGAGGAGCGGCGTTTGGTGCGTGCTCTCGGCGTGCCGGCCGGAAGCCCTCGTACTGGACGTACTCGGGGTTTCGGCCGGTGCGGCGAGCGGGGGTACCCCCTGCTCGAGCGGAGTCGAGAGCGCGGGGGAGCGTGCCGGGCGTCGTGACGGGGCGAACGTTGCCTGTCGCGGCACCAGCCGGATCGCACGTCAGCCGGGCGGGAGCCAGGGCAGGCGAGTGTGGTCGTGAGAAAACAGCCGCCCCGGCACCACAGGTGATGCCGGGGCGACTGAAAGGGTATGGTCGCTTGCGCGTCAGCCGACGACCTTCTTGAGGGCGTCGCCGAGCGCGTCGGCCTCGTCCGGGGTCAGCTCGACGACGAGTCGACCGCCGCCTTCGAGCGGAACGCGCATGACGATGCCCCGCCCCTCCTTGGTCACCTCGAGCGGGCCATCACCCGTTCGCGGCTTCATGGCCGCCATGCTCGTTCCCCTTCCTGAAACCCAGCTCATCGTCAAAGCCGCGTCAAAGCCGATACGGCCCCTGAGAAGGGCACACGTGCGGCCCTTGTGGCAGGACACGCGACACCGGCATCGAACACATTGCTTCCAAGCCATTATCCCGCATCTCAGGACCCGATGACCAACATCAGTAGGCATCGCTTGGGCAACGCACGCGAGCAAAACCACTCAATTCGGCGATGAGGCTGCGATACTCCGCCACCGCACACACGTCCGCCGAACGAATCCGGGCGAGAATTCTTTGACGCAGGTCACACCTCCGGCCCGGTTCCCCGTCGGTGATCTCCGTCATGCTGTCCTGCAGACCCGGGGCGTACCGGCCGGTACGCCACCGATCCGCGACTCGGAGGGGATACGCCATGACCGACACCGTGCTCTACGAGGTGAGCGACGGACTCGCGACGATCACGCTGAACCGCCCGGAGGCGATGAACGCGCTGAACGTGGAGGCCAAGGTCGCCCTGCGGGAGGCGGTCCGGTCCGCGGCGGACGACACGGCCGTGCGGGCGGTGCTGCTGACCGCCTCGGGTGAGCGGGCGTTCTGCGTCGGGCAGGATCTCAAGGAGCACATCGGCCTGCTGGTGGCGGACCGGGAGGCCGGGTCGGGGCAGACCATGAGCACGGTGCGGGAGCACTACAACCCGATCGTGCGGGCGCTGGCCGGGGCGGCGAAGCCGGTCGTCGCGGCGGTGAACGGGGTGGCGGCCGGGGCCGGCTTCGGCTTCGCGCTCGCCGCGGACTACCGGATCGTGGCGGACACGGCGGCGTTCAACACCTCGTTCGCCGGCGTCGCATTGACCGCCGACTCGGGGATCTCCTGGACCCTGCCGAGGGTCGTCGGACCGGGGCGCGCCACCGACCTGCTGCTTTTCCCGCGGAGCATCAGCGCGCAGGAGGCGTACGAGCTGGGTATCGCGAACCGGCTGGTGCCCTCCGGTGAGCTGCGGGCAGAGGCCGAGAAGGTGGCGCGGGCGCTGGCCGCGGGGCCGACGGTGGCGCTGGCCGCGCTGAAGGAGTCGGTGGCGTACGGGCTGACGCACTCCCTGGAGGAGACGTTGGAGAAAGAGGACGAGCTCCAGACCCGGGCGGGCTCCTCCGAGGACCACGCGATCGCGGTTCAGGCCTTCGTCAACAAGGAGAAGCCGAAGTATCTGGGACGGTGAGTTCGCCGAGGTGCGGCGCCGTCGGGGGCTGCGGGTTCTGCGTGGTTGATCGCGCCCACGCGGCGGAGCCGCAAATGGACTCAGCCCCGCGCCCCTGAAGGGTCGCTCCTCGCCATGCATGCTCCCAGATGATCGTCGACCAGGCCGCACGCCTGCATCAGCGCATACGCCGTCGTCGGGCCGACGAACCGCAGGCCCCGCTTCTTCAGCGCCTTGGACAGCGCTGTCGACTCGGGGGTGACGGGTGGGACGTCGGAGAGGGTCTTCGGGACCGGCCGGCCGGCCGGGTCCGGGGCGTGGGACCAGACCAGCTCGTCCAGTTCGCCCGGGGACCATTCGGTCAGCGCCCGCGCGTTGGCGAGGGTCGCGTCGATCTTGGCGCGGTTGCGGATGATGCCGGCGTCGGCCAGCAGGCGCTCGCGGTCCTCGTCGGTGAAGGCGGCCACCGAGGCGATCTTGAAGTCGGCGAAGGCGGCGCGGAAGCCGGGGCGGCGGCGCAGGATCGTGATCCAGGACAGGCCGGACTGGAAGGCCTCCAGGCTGAGCCGCTCGAACAGCGCGTCGTCGCCGTGGACCGGGCGGCCCCACTCCTCGTCGTGGTACGCCACGTACTCCGGGGCGGACAGGGCCCAGGGGCAGCGCAGCGCGCCGTCCGGGCCGGCCAGGGCGGTGCCGTCGCTCACGGCCGGTCCTCCTGCCGCGGCTTGTCCATGGACACGTGGTTCTCCCCGGAGGCGTGCACCGGCCCGTGGGCGGCGGCCGACCGGGCTCCGGCCAGGGCCGACTCCAGGTCGGCGATGCGGGCGTCGCGCTCGGCGAGCTCGGCGCCCAGGCGGCTGAGGGCGTCGTCCACGTCCGCCATGCGGTAGCCGCGGGCGGCGAGCGGGAAGCGCAGGCCCTCCACGTCGGCGCGGTCGACCGGGCGGTCCGGGGGCAGCGGGTCCCGCAGCCGCTCGGGGGCGGCCTCCGGCAGCGGGCCGTTCTCGCCGCCGCCCACCACGGCGAGGGTCACCGCGCCGACCACGACGGCGAGCGCGACGACCAGGAACAGGAACATAACCATCGCGGGGCCCCCACGGTCGGATGGATCGGACTCCCCGGGAGTCCTCCGAGTCGGATGTTGTCAGGCTCCGATCGTGCCATGCGAGGCCGACGGTTAGGGTCGCAGGCGGCGGAAGACGGGACGTACCAGGAAAGGTCACAGGGGATGCTCAGGCTGGGCAGGCGGGAATTCGGGACACACGAGCCGGTGATCATGGCGATTGTGAACCGCACCCCGGACTCCTTCTACGACCAGGGCGCCACCTTCCGCGACGAGCCGGCCCTCGCGCGCGTGGAGCGGGCCGTGGCCGAGGGAGCCGCGATCATCGACATCGGCGGGGTCAAGGCCGGGCCGGGCGAGGAGGTCACGGCCGAGGAGGAGGCCCGGCGGACGGTCGGGTTCGTCGCGGAGGTGCGGCGGCGGTTCCCGGACGTGATCATCAGCGTGGACACCTGGCGGGCCGAGGTCGGCGAGGCCGTGTGCGAGGCCGGGGCCGATCTGCTGAACGACGCGTGGGGCGGTGTCGATCCCGGGCTGGCGGAGGTCGCCGCACGCCACCGGGCGGGGCTGGTGTGCACGCATGCCGGCGGGGCGGAACCGCGGACGCGGCCGCACCGGATCGAGTACGACGACGTCATGGCGGACATCCTGGACGTGACGGTCGGGCTCGCCGAGCGGGCGCTCGCGCTGGGCGTGCCGCGGGAGTCGATCATGATCGACCCGGGTCATGACTTCGGGAAGAACACGCGGCACAGCCTGGAGGCGACGCGGCGGCTGGACGAGATGGTCGCCACGGGGTGGCCGGTGCTGGTGTCGCTGTCCAATAAGGACTTCGTCGGGGAGACCCTGGACCGGCCCGTGAAGGAACGGGTCGTGGGGACGCTGGCGACGACGGCGGTGTCCGCGTGGCTGGGGGCGCAGGTGTACCGGGTGCACGAGGTCGCCGAGACGCGGCAGGTGCTGGAGATGGTTTCGGCGATCGCTGGGCATCGGGCCCCTGCTGTAGCCCGGCGCGGGTTGGCCTAAGGCCGCGGCAGGCAACGTTTGCCCGTTGAGGAGCGGCGTCCGGTGCGTGCTCTCGGCGTGCCGGCCGGAAGCCCTCGTACTGGACGTACTCGGGGT
>NZ_JBEXSH010000857.1:0-3840 GCF_040613555.1 Streptomyces sp. NPDC006265 | reverse complement strand
AGCGCACACCACCCCCGGCACAACCAGCCGCACAAGGTCCCCACCGCCCCGCGCTCGAACGATGAGCGCGGACCGGTGACGGCCACGGCCGGCAGGCCAGTTCAACCGCACCCGCGCCCCGAGCGCGGGCGCGGCGGGCCAGGCCCGCACCGAGCAACACCCCGGCCCCGCGCAACAGCCTCGGGGACCTTGCTTACTCCCCACCCAACCCCCCGAGACCTGGAGGTCTTTCGCATGACCGAGATCAACAACGCCCGGTGGACGTCGGACCACCTGATGAAGCCGGGCGGGACCGCCCTGTACGGCGCCCAGCAGCGCGAGCGGCTGCGGCAGATGGCCGACGAGGTCCAGGCGCTGCGCCGCGAGTACCAGGCGGACCTGGAATCCCTGCGGTTCGACGGTGACAAGCCGTTCCAGAACCGCATCCGGGCCTATCTCGCGTCCCGCCCGCTGGCCCGCCTCGAAAAGGAGCTGCGCGACGCGGTGAACGACGCCGGAAAGCTGGACAAGGAATTCCAGCGCCGTTACGTCGAACTCCCCGCCAAGCGCGAGAAGCAGGCGGAGAAGAAGGAGCTGGAAAAGGCCCAGAAGAAGGGCCTGGCCCACTCCCGCGCGGTGAACACCGCCGGTCAGCTCAACGGTGTGGCCCTGGGGCTGGAGGACCCGGCGAAGGACGGCAAGTCCAACGGCAAGAAGGACACCACGGAAGGACAGGAGCCGACGTTCCTGGACTACCTCGACAACCAGAGGAGGGCATAACCGATGGCCTTTTCCCCGGGCCAGCTCGACTACTGGAACAAGCGCCTGGAAGCGGCCCGGACGAACCCGGACCGCGCCCGCACGATGTGGGACCTGGCGCGCACGATCGCCGGTCGTGACGACGACGTGTGGGCCGACCTGGTCCGGCTGCTCGGCACCTGGACCGAGCAGCAGCAGGGCCAGGGCAAGCCGTAACGCTTCGCGCTCATCATCATCACTTCATCCCCGTGATCCGGGGTCTCCACGTACGCGTGTACGCGTACGCGTGAGGAGACCCCGGATCGGTCACGGAGGGTGACCAATCGAAGGAGACCGGCCGATGGCCGACGACGACACCGGAGGGACACTCCACCCCTTCCCCGGGCTGAGGATCCCGGGGGCGGTCGCGGACGACCCGCCGCCGGCCTCCGGCGGCTTCCCGGCCCTGGCCCCCGTGGCCAGCCTCGCCCCTCCCGCCTCGCTTTCCGTCGCTGACGCCCCCGACCTTTCCGGGAGCGCGGCGGCGGGAACCACCAGCGCAAACCGTGATCCGGGCCTTTCCGGGGATACCTCATCCCCGGGCCAGGGCGTCGGTGCAATGTCCGTGGTGATGATGGCGGGAATCACCGTTGCCGCAATGCGCGGCGCTTATCACGTGGCCGCCTACCTGAAAGCCCGCCACGATCACCACCGGGCCATCGCGGATCAGCAGGGCGCGGCGGCCGGAAAGGCCGGTCTGGAACTTGATAAGGCGCGGATCGGAGCCGACGCGGCGCGCCAGAAGGCGCGTATTCAGTCGGGCCCGGAATTCGGAAAGTCGAACCGGAATTCTTCCGGTTCGGCGGGCCGCTCAAATTACGGGAAGAATTCTGTTCCTGCGTCTTTGAAGTCCGGAGCAGGATCGAACCGGTCGGGCAGCGGCGGGCCCAAGCCGCCCGGCAAGGGCTCTGGCGGCGGCTCTGGCGGCCGTTCGGGCGGCGCGGGCACGCCTGGCCAGTCCGGGGGCTCCCGGGGCGGCAAAGGGCCGCTGAACGGTTCGGGCGGAAAGAGCACCACGAACCGGAATTCGGGTGCCACGGACCGCAGTTCGGGCCGGGTCCGCAACGGCTCCAGCAGCCCGAACGGCGACCGCGGACCGAGTCTTCGGTCGGCGGCACGGCAGAGGGCCGCGGACCGGATCCGCAACGGCCCGGCGTCGAAGTCGAGCGGCGGGAAGTCCGGTACTCCCGGCAGCAGTTCCGGGGGTCCTTCGGGCAAGAAGTCCGGGTCCGGCGGGCCGGGTACGACACCCGGCGCCAGCTCGAAGTCCCCGAGGTCCTCGAAGTCGGGGACGAAGGGCCCGGGCGGAACGCCGGGGACGAAGGGCTCGGGCACGAAGCCCGGGTCGTCGTCCAGGTCCGGCAAGGGGCGGACCACGCTGCCGCAGGCGATCGCGAAGGAATCCGAGCGCCGCCTCAACAAGCGCCGCAAGCGCCTGCAGCCCGTCATCGCCCGGCCCCGCAGCGCCAAGAAGTCGAAGAAGGCCGGCACGACGGCACCGGCCGGGACGGCGCCGGGCACCCCGAAGGTCAGCCTGACCAAGAAGCCCAAGCCGACCGTGCCGCCGAAGCCGACCGCGCCGCCCGCGACCCCGAAGGTCAGCCTCAAGAAGAAGCCCGGCACCAAGGGCTCCGGGCCCGCCCCGTCGGGCGGAACCCCGGGAACGGCGAAGCCGAAGGTCAACCTGCGCAAGAAGCCAAGGGTCAACCTCAAAAAGAAGCCCGGCACCAAGGGCCCGGGCAAGCCCGCACCCGCCGCCGGCGCGACGGGGCCCGCCGCCGGGAGCACCGGTCCCGGCCCGTCCGGCCCGGCCGGCGGGGGCGCGGCGACGCCCACGGCGAAAGGCAAGCGCAGGGGCTGGCGGCGGCGAAAGGACCCGAACAAGGGGCGGGGCACGCGAGAGCGGTGGGAGCGCACGAACGCCCGCCGTGGCAGCAGCCCCGGCGACGTGCCAGGCCCGGGTACGGGCGGCGGATTCGCTCCGCCGCCCGGCTGGGGCCACGTCGTGAACACCACCGTGACGCTGGAACGCCTCGATGGCGGCCCCGGAGCGCAGGAGCGCCGCAACAAGGTCAAGGCCACCACGCGCGGCCCGGTCGCGTTGCCCGCCGCAAAGAGAAAGGGAGCACCCGTGACCGCCACTGGAACCGTGCCCGTGCCGCGCAAGGCACCCAACACCCAGTACGCCGACTCCGACCTGACGATCTACGACGTCATCGACTCCGACGCCGACATGGCCGAAGAGATCATGGCGGGCGCCGACGACGCCAAGGAGGCGGCGGAGGGCTGCGACAAGCTCACGACCCGCCTGGAGTTCCTGCACGCCAAGGTCATGGACCTCAAGGTGCCGGGTGTTCTGGAGGGCTGGGTGCTGCTCCTGGCGGAGAAGGCGCTGAACGTCAAGGCGCGAGCGGAGGCGGTGGCGGAGAAGATCCCCGCCGCCTCCGAGGCGATCGCCCAGGCCGGCGAGAACGCGGCCGCACGCCACAAGGAGGTGGCCGACGTCACCGCCGACCAGGGCCACGCCGCCCCGGCCGAGGCCGACTACCACAACGAATAGGAGGGACTGCCCGTGTCGTCTTCTGAACTGGTTCCCCGCATCGGCGGCGCCCTCGCCAAGACCGGTGCGGTGATCGGCGAAGGCGTCCGCTACGGCGTCGTCATCGTGCAGCTCACCGCCGCCAGCGCCACGATGCTGGGGCTTTCGGAGAAGGTCCGCGCCACGTTCAAGTACGTGGAGAACTGCGCGAAGCAGGTGAACCGGCTCGCCGACCTGGCGGCCGCGAAGACCGTCGACAAGGACACCATCGCCGAACACCGCGACGCGGCAACCGTGATGCTCTCGGTCCTCGAAGAGGCCGAAGCCATGGCGGCCGAATGCGAGGAGATGTCGACGCTCTTCCACGAAACCGCCGACGCCCACATCGCCGACTACGGCCCGGTGGCCGACGCGGTGAACCGGATGTCCGTACCCATGGCCGACCGCAGCTTCTACAGCAACCGCTGACCGGCCCTGTCCAACCCCCGCACCGCGCAAGGGCGGCGGACCCCACCCCGGGGTCC
>NZ_JBEXSH010000856.1:0-3847 GCF_040613555.1 Streptomyces sp. NPDC006265 | reverse complement strand
CATCGCGGGGGGGCCGCCGATGGCCTGAGCCGCCGCGGCACCCACAAGCGGCACCTGCGCCCCCCTCCGAGCGCAGGTCCCTCTTCTGTGTGCAACGGCCCGTCGGCCGCTACGGCTTACGCCTGCACGCCGGCCTTGCGGCGACGGACCACGAAGATCGCACCGGCACCGGCGACCACAGCGGCACCGCCGACCAGGCTGATCATCGGCAGGGCGGAGCTGGAACCGGTCTCGGCGAGGCTGCCGGTGACCTCCGGCGTGTTGCCGCTCGGCTTCTCGTCGGTGACGGGCGCCTTGCCGCCTTCCTGCGGCTTGGTGCCGCCGGTGTCCGTACCGGCCGAGACGATCTGGAACTTGTACGACACGTCGCCGAAGCCGATGCACTCGTCGTCGTTGTCGCCGTAGATCGTCGCGCCGAGCGAGAAGCCAGAGCCCACCGGAGCGGACTTGCTGACGTTGAGGCGCAGCGGGATGTTGACCTCGTAATCGGGCTTCAGCTCGTCGGTGTAGCCGACGTAACCGACGGCGTAGCCGCCCTCGTTCAGGTCGGTCCAGACCTTGCCGTCCGGGTCCCAGGCCTGGAGCTTGACCTGCTTGCTGGTGAACAGCTCCTCACCGTTCTTGTCGGGGGAGGCCCCGGCGAAGAAGTCGAGGTCGTTCAGCGTGGAGTCGGAGTTGTTCAGCACGTTCAGCGAGAACTTGTGCCAGCCGCTGCCCGCCGCGATCTTGCCGGGCAGGCCGGAGATGCTGACGTCGATCTTGGTGTCCTCGCACACCGAGGGCTCGGGGTCGGGGGACTCCGACTCCTCGGGCTCGGAGGCGCTGGGCGCCGGGGAGGACTCGCTGGCGGACGCGCTCGGCGAGCTGGACGTCTCGGGAGCGGACTCGCTCGCGGACGTGCTCGGAGCCGGCGTCGTCTCGGCGGGCGTGGACTCGGTCGCAGATGGCGAGGCCGACGTCTCGGGAGCGGATTCGCTCACCGACGCGCTCGGCGTGGGCGTCGTTTCGTCGGTCGCGTATGCGGCCGGTGCCGCGAGCAGTGCCACCGGGGCTATGACCGCCGTAGCGGCCGCTGCTGCCATGGCGCGGCGAAGCTTCATGAAGACCTCGGAGAGTCCGGCGTACCGCGGGATGCGGTACGAACGTTGGGGGAGGCCTCCGCGTGTGGGGCGCGGGTGTGGCCCTTGGTTCGCCGTGTTTGATCAGTGAAACCTGTGAATGGTTGTACTGGCCCTAACAAGGTTCTTATGTGTCCTGCGTCACAAGTCCGTGCCGGCGTCGAGGGGTCGTCGACCGGGCGCGGCCAGATGCTCGCGAAGGACGCACCGGGCAGGTCCCGACTCGGCACCCCGTCGAACATCGAGTAGAACTACGTGATCGTCGAGGACGGCGTCAGCAAACACTGCGTGGTCCACCAGACCCCGACCGGCGGTACTACGACCGGCTCTGCCGACTGTCCCAGGAGGTGACGTATGAACTACGAAGACAAACTGGCCGTGCTCCTGGGCAATCCGTTGCACCGAGGGGATCCGGAGGCATGGATTTCCCTCGAACGGGAGCTGGGTGTCCGACTGCGGGACGACTACAAGCAGTTCATCGACGCATACGCCCCGGTCCGGCTCAACGGCCATCTGCACTTCGACCACCCCGCCCACGCGGACTGGAACCTGGCGCAGTGGATCACCGAGACGGTGGAGATCTACCGCACTCTCGACTGGGATCTCAGCTGCCCCGACTTCGCCTCCGAGGACCCGAGGTTCGGCGGCCCCGACCAGTTGATCCCGCTCTTCGGGTCCGACCGGGGAGAGTGCTTCTTCTTCAAGCCCGGCGACGAGCCCCGCATCTACGTCTACGTCGGTGCCGACGACGACTTCTACCGCTACGACGTGGGGTTCGCCGAGTGGCTGTACCGCTACCTCCAGGGTGAGGACATGGCCGGCCCCAACAGCAGCGCCTACTATCCGGGCCCGGTCCGCTTCGACGCTCTGCCGTATGCCTCGAAGGGCAAGGGAGAGTTCTGGTTCGGTCCAGCCAGGCCGGACCGGGCGGAGTAGCGACGGCGGCGACCACAGCCGTGTCCGAGGGCTGACGTACGCTCGGCCGTCCGACAGGAGATCACGAGAAAGCGCGAAGAATCATGGCCGACAGATCGCCAGAAGGCCCCAGACCCGGTCCCGGTGAAGAGTCCGGAACCTCCTCGTCGTCCATACCCGACGGCATGTGGGAGAAGTTCCTGGAGGACAGCGAACGCGACATCCGTTCCTCCGCCCCGAAGGAGCCGTCCGCGCGAGCGCGCATGGTGACCGAGCGGCTGCGCAAGCAGGACGCCCGGGGTGAGTTGCCGCCCGGGTGGCGCACCGGCCCGGCCTGGCAGGAGATGAACGGCAGTGCGGCCCGGCGCCGCAAGTTGCGGGCCGTGTTCGGCGTGGCCCTCGCGGCGGCCGTGGTGCTGGTGGCGCTGAAGCCGTCGCTGCTGCCCGGTGATCCCTTCGGCGCCGGGACGGCCGAGGCCGCGGACGCCTCGCCCCTGCCCGACGAGACGGCGCCCCCCACCGCCGCGCCCGAGTCGCCGGATCCCGAAACCCCCACCCTGGACGAGCCGTTCGCCGGCTCCCCGGCCCTGCGCTGGGCCGACGGCGAAGCAGGCATCGTGCTGCCCGAGGCCAAGGCGGTCGGCGCGGTCTCCAAGGACCGTGTGAAACAGGCGCTGAAGCTGACGAAGAAGCTGCTGGTGGGTGCCAACCTCGACCCGAAGGCAGTGCGTGGCGCACGCCCCGATGCCGCGTTCTCCGTGCTGGACCCCAAGCAGCCGGACGTCGTCGACCGTCTCGAGACCGCCCTGCGCTCGCCGAGCAGGAAGAAGGACCCGGTGGCCCTGTTCAGCCGGTTCGACCCCGACGAGATACGGCTGGTCGGCGACGTGATCAAGACGCGCGGCCACATGACGTTCAAGAAGGGCGAGCACGGGGGCGTCGCCGTACGTGCCGACTACACCTTCGTCTACCCGGTGTCGCGCGCGGACGGTTCCACCGAGGTCACCCGCACCATCGTGCGCCGCGCGCTCGAGACGGAACTCGCCGACCCCGCCCGGTACCAGGTCACCCCGGGCCGGCTGCTCGTCGTGGAGTACGACCAGGAGATAGGCAACTCCACGTGCTTCGTCTACGACGGTTATCTGCATCCGGAGTTCTCGTCGAGCACCTCTGCGGGCTCGACTCCGAGCGGCCCGGCCGTGGATCCGTACGACCGGAGCAGGAGCGTCGACGACGGCGACCGTGAGGACTGCGGCACGGTGACCCGCACCTGACGCTCCGCCGGACGATCGCCGGCGCAGAGCGAAGGGCCCTGCGGGGTGGAGCCGCAGGACCCTTCTTCTCGTCAGCACCGACGTCAGGGCAGCGCCGGTGCCTGGAAGCGGCGCCGGGGGGTAGCGCCGCTGGTCTGTACCTCTGGCAGTGTGGGCAATGCGGGTGTCGGCGGGGGGACTTGGGCTGTGTACGCATCGTGCTGGATGAACGCGGCGCCCGCAACCGTTTGACCCAGACTTGTGCATTTATGCAAGGTCCGCCGGTCGGCCCCGGGCGTCCCCGGGGCCGACCGTTCTCTTGGGTGACCGGGCTGCTGTCCCCTGCCGTCCGATCACTTCCCTGGAGCGAGGTCCCACGACGCACGGCACGATCCGTGCGTCTCATCGCCCCAGTGAGCCACGCGTGGTTCTCTCGGGCCCGCGCCTGGCTGGCACGGACACCGGGACCAACGAGGTGGTGCGGGGGCGGTCACGCGCCGTATGGGTGAGATACGGGTGAGAGGGGTGCGCACGTCTGTCCCGGGAACACGCTTCCCGGAC
>NZ_JBEXSH010000855.1:0-3855 GCF_040613555.1 Streptomyces sp. NPDC006265 | reverse complement strand
CGCCCGGGGCACGACCCTGCCGCGCGGGGTCGACGCCTCCTCCGGACAGAACGTCCACTCCATCGACTTCGGCTCCCACCGCACCAAGGGCACGGGCTTCACGCTCGTCGCCGACGGCGAGACCAGCCGGCCGTTCGACATCGGCGCGAGCGCCTACGAGCGGCTCCGGCTGGACTCGGCGAAGTACTACTACACCCAGCGCAGCGGCCTCGCGATCCGCGACGACCTGCGGCCCGGCTACGGCCGCCCGGCCGGTCACCTGGGCGTGGCCCCCAACCAGGGCGACACCGCCGTTCCCTGTCAGCCGGGCGTGTGCGACTACACCCTCGACGTCAGCGGCGGCTGGTACGACGCCGGAGACCACGGCAAGTACGTCGTCAACGGCGGCATCTCCACCTGGGAACTGCTGAGCACCTACGAACGCGCCCGCACCGCCCGCACCGGACAGGCGGACAAGCTCGGGGACGGCACGCTCGCCATCCCCGAGAGCGGCAACAGGGTGCCCGACATCCTCGACGAGGCCCGCTGGGAGCTGGAGTTCCTGCTGAGGATGCAGGTGCCCGACGGCAAGCCGCTGGCCGGCATGGCCCACCACAAGATGCACGACGAACAGTGGACCGGTCTGCCCCTGCTGCCCGGTGACGACCCGCAGAAGCGCGAACTGCACCCGCCCTCCACCGCCGCCACCCTCAACCTGGCGGCCACGGCGGCGCAGGCCGCCCGCCTGTACCGCTCCTACGACAAGCCGTTCGCCGCCAAGGCGCTGGCGGCCGCACGCAAGGCCTGGTCGGCGGCGCTCGCCCACCCCGACCGCCTCGCCTCCGAGAGCGACGGCATCGGCGGGGGCGCCTACGCCGACAGCGACGTCACCGACGACTTCTACTGGGCGGCGGCCGAGCTGTACCTCTCCACCGGGGACAAGCGGTTCGAGGAGTACGTCCTGAAGTCCCCGGTCCACACGGCCGACCTCTTCAAGCCCGTCGGGTTCGACTGGGCTCGCACGGGCGCGGCGGGCCGGCTGGACCTCGCCACGGTGCCGAGCAGGCTGCCGGGCCGTGACAAGGTGCGCCAGTCCGTCATCAAGGGCGCCGACCGCTACCTGGCCACCCTCAAGGCCCACCCGTACGGCATGCCGTACGCACCGGACGGCAACACCTACGACTGGGGCTCCAGCCACCAGGTCCTCAACAACGCGGTCGTCCTCGCCACCGCGTACGACATCACGGGCGCGGCGAAGTACCGGGACGGTGCGCTGCAGAGCATGGACTACGTCCTGGGCCGCAACGCGCTGAACATCTCCTACGTCACCGGCTACGGAGAGGTCAGCGCGCAGAACCAGCACAGCCGCTGGTACGCCCGCCAGCTCGACCCGAAGCTGCCCAACCCGCCGCGTGGCACCCTCGCGGGCGGGCCGAACTCGAGCATCCAGGACCCCTACGCACAGAGCAAACTGCAGGGCTGCGTCGGCCAGTTCTGCTACATCGACCCATGGCCATCGTGTGGCCCGCCCTGTGGTTGTTCATCGACGAGGCGTGGTGGACCGTGGGCACGGCGACCGTGCTGCTCGGACTCGCGGGCCTGGTCCCCGCCATGCGGGTCGTCGAGGGGTTGCAGGCCAGGCTGCTGCTGACCGGCCATCGGGACGGCAGCGCGAGCGCGGAGATCGTCGTCGCCCCCTCGGCCACCTGGGGCGACCGCGGCCGGATGGCGGTGTGGCTGGAGGCGCGGCTGTTCCTCGGCGCCCTGGTGTCGCATCTCTGTGTCCAACTCCTCCTCCTGACGGTGGACCTGGTGTCGACGGCGTTCAGCGGGGAGCGCGCCGGCGGCGCCTTCCTTCCCGTCGAGGGCCGTCACTGGTGGCACGCCGTGCTCGCGCCCCTGCCCCTGGCCCTGGCGGCCGCTGTCGTGGTCGGTTCGGGGCACCTCATCACCCGTATCGCCCTGCGCATGCTCGGCCCCTCCCCCGCCGAGCGGCTCGCCGCCCTGGAGGAGCGCACCGAGCAGCTGCTGGAACGCACCCGGATCGCCCGCGAGTTGCACGACTCCATCGGCCACGCGCTCACGGTCGCCGTGGTGCAGGCGGGGGCCGCTCGGGCGGCGGGCGACCCGGCCTTCACCGACCGGGCGCTGGGCGCCATCGAGGAAACGGGCCGGGCCGCCCTGGAGGACCTGGAGCGGGTGCTGGGCGTGCTGCGCGAGTCGGAGAAGCCGGTGAGCAGCAGACCGACCCTCGCGGACGCCGACCGGCTGCTGGACTCCGCGCGCTCGTCCGGGGCGAAGGTCGACGCCGAGGTGACCGGCCCGGTGGAAAGCGTGCCCGGGCCGGTGTCCCGGGAGGGCTACCGGATCCTCCAGGAGTCCCTGACCAACGTGCTGCGGCACGCGGGGGCGGTCCCGGTGCGCGTCCGTGTGCGCGTCGCCGACGGCACCCTCGTCCTCGCGATACGCAATCCGCTGCCGGCCGGGGCACCCGGTTCCGGGCGCGGCAGCGGTCTGCGCGGGATACGGGAACGTGCGGCGCTGCTCGGCGGGCGTGCCCGGACCGGGCCCGACGAAGGCGACTGGCAGGTCCATGCCGAACTGCCGCTGAGTTGATCTACGCTGGTCCGATGCCGGTCACCGTTCTCCTCGTCGACGACGAACCCCTCGTGCGCGCGGGTCTGCGGGCCGTGCTGGAGGCGCAGCCCGACATCGAGGTCGTCGGGGAGGCCGCTGACGGGGCGGCGGTGATCCCGCTCGTACGACGGTTGCGGCCGGACGTGGTCGCCATGGACGTACGGATGCCGCTGCTGGACGGTATCGAGGCCACCCGGGCGCTGCTGCGGACGGTCGAGGATCCGCCGCGGATCCTCGTGGTGACGACCTTCGAGAACGACGAGTACGTGTACGAGGCGCTGCGGGCGGGAGCCGACGGATTCCTGCTGAAGCGGGCCCGGCCCGCCGAGATCGTGCACGCGGTGAGGCTGATCGCCGAGGGCGAGTCGCTGCTGTTCCCGGCGTCGGTGCGGCAGCTCGCCGCGGAGTACGGCGACACCGGCGGGAACCGTGCGGCACGGGCCGTGCTGGAGCGGGCCCGGCTGACCGAGCGCGAGGCCGAGGTGCTGCGGCTGATGGCGCGGGGCCTGTCGAACGCGGAGATCGCCGCTCGGCTCGTCGTGGGGACCGAGACAGTGAAGTCGCATGTCAGCGCGGTGCTGGCGAAGTTGGGGGCGCGGGACCGCACCCAGGCGGTGATCGCGGCGTACGAGTCGGGCTTCGTGGCGCCGGGCTGATCACCGAGGTCCGGTGCCCGCCCCTCGCCGGGGTGTGCCCTGCCGAAGTACGATCCGGCCAACACGCGCACGACCTGGGAGGACGGACGGTGGGGCGGCTGACCGGCGGGGATCCCTCGCTGCTGCGAAGGATCAACTCCGCGGTGGTGCTGCACGCGCTGCGCGCCACGGACTGCGCGACGCTGACCGAGGTCACCCGGGTGACGGGGCTGTCCCGGCCGACCGTGGAGGGCGTCGTCGAAGGGCTCATCGAGGCCGGGCTCGTCGTCGAACAAGCCGCCGAGGAGGGCGCCGCCCGGCGGCAGGGGCGTCCGGCGCGGCGGTTCCGGTTCCGGGCGGAGGCCGGGCATCTGCTCGGGCTGGAGATCGGGGCGCACCGGGTGGCCGCGCTGCTGTCCGACCTGGACGGCCGGGTGATCGGCGCCCAGGCCAAGGAGGTGCCCGAGACGGCGGGGGCCGATGAGCGGCTGGAGCGGCTGCGCGGGGCCGTCGCGGAACTGCTGCGGCGGGCGGGGGTCGCTCGCGGCTCGCTGCGGGGGGTGGGCGTGGCGACGCGGGGGATCGGCGAGGGCGAGGGCTCGGT
>NZ_JBEXSH010000854.1:0-3867 GCF_040613555.1 Streptomyces sp. NPDC006265 | reverse complement strand
CGATGCCGATGCCCGTGCGGTGCCCGGCGGCGATGCCGATGCCCGTGCGCTGCCCGGCGGCGATGCCGATGCCCGTGCGCTGCCCGGCGACGATGCCGATGCCGACGCGGAGCCCGGCGGCGACGCGGACCGAGGGGCGCTGAAGGCCCTGGACCCCGTCCACCACGATGTGCGGGAGCGCATCGCGGCGATGCGCCTGCTGGTCGACGCCGTGCGCCGCGGCCTGGATGCCGAACGCCGGGACATCTCGGACACCACCCTCCTCAACCGTCACACCGAACTGCGCGACCAGCTCTCCGGTGGCTACGACGCGACGATGGAGGAACGCGAGGGCATCAAACTGTGCCGCCTCGTCGACGACCACGGCCCGCACGACATCGCCGCGGTCGGCGAGCGCATCGCGGCCGAGGCCGCCGAGGCACGTGACCGTCTGACGGAGCGCGAGCGCGACGTCTTCCAGCGCTTCCTGACCGGAGAGCTGGGCGACCACCTGTCCTCGCAGGTGCTGGCCGCGAGCGCCCTGATCGGCGCTCTCAACACCACCCTCGCCACCATCCGCACGTCACACGGGCTCGGCGTCACCCTCGACTGGAGCCTGGCCGACGGCGTGGAAGCGGACGTCAAGGCAGCCGTGGACCTCCTGCGCAGCCCCTCCGGCCTGCGCACCCGCGAACAGTCCGAGCAGCTCCGCGACGTCCTCCAGCGCCGTATCGAGGACGCCCGCCGCGCCGACCCGGCCGCCGGCTACGCGGCCCACCTGCGGACCGCCCTGGACTACCGGGACTGGTTCACCTTCACCCCCTGGGTGGTGAACGACGCGGCACCGGGCAGCCGCCGTAAACTCTCCGGCCGCACGGGACTGAGCCAGGGCGAACAGCGGGTCCTGTCCTACCTGGTCCTCTTCGCCGCCGCGGCAGCGCATTTCACCAGCCTCGCCGACACCGCCCCGCAGTCACCCCGCCTGATCCTCCTCGACGACGCGTTCGCCAAGGTGGACGAGCCCACCCACGCCCGCCTCGGCCGCATCCTGGTCGACCTGGACCTCGACTTCGTCCTCACGAGCGAACGCCTGATCGGCAACTGGCCCGACGTACCGTCCCTCCACATCTACGAGTGCCTGCGCGACCCGCATGTACGGGGCGTGGCCACGCTCCACTACACGTGGAACGGGCGGCAGCGACGGCTGGTGTCGGTATGACGGGCGGCGCCGAGCAGGCCGACGGGCGTCCCCCGGACGCCGACGCCCTCGCATTCCTCACCCGGCCGGGCCTCACCCGCCTCTGGACGGCGGCCCGCACCCGGCTGGAACGCAACGGCCTGCGACCGGCCGGAACCATCAGGCTCGGGGACCTGGACGCGCGGGAGCGCGAGGCGCTGTCCCTCCTCCTGGCCAGACCGGTCACCGGCCTCACCGCCACGATCCGCCTCCTGGACCTGGACACCCGCCTGCGCGCCAGCGCGGTCGGACGGGGCCTTGACTCGACACTGGAAGAACTGGGCCCGCCACTGACCGACCGCCGGGCGGTCCGCGACGCGGCGGCGGCCGAACGGTCCCGGGTGTGGTCGACGGTGCAAGCCGAGCTGGACGCCACGTCGCTGTCGGCGCAGCCCTGGACGCCGCAGTGGCTGGAGGAGATACGCCGTGGCGGCACCCTCGCGCGCCAGGATCCGCACACCGCAACCACCGTCATCACTCAGGCCGTCCACACGCTGGCGACACTCTTCCCCGGCACGGACCCGCGCCCGAGCCCGGCCACCTGGGGCCGCGGCGAACTGGCCACCCGCGCCACCGGCTCGGCACACGGCCTGGACGACGGCACCTTGCTGTCCCGACTGGTCCTGCGCGGCATCGCACTGGCGCACGGTGTCGAGCTCCCGGCAGACGCACCCGCACGCCGGGCCCTGTGGCGCATGGCCTCGGTCACCCCGGACGAGGTCTCCAGCACCGTCCTCTCGTACGGCCTGCGCCCCACCGGCGGCACCTGGCGGGAGGCGGCACTGCGCGAGCGCGCCGCCCACCACATGGAGACCCACCTGACCCTGCGCGAACTGCGCACCCTGACCCTGACCGTGCCTCCCGGCACCCGGGTCCACGTCTGCGAGAACCCACGCGTGGTCGAGGCCGCGGCCGACGCCCACCGCACGGCGCCCCTCGTCTGCACCTCGGGAAGCGCGACGACGGTCGTCCTCTCCCTCCTGGACGCCCTGGCGTCGGCCGGCTGCGCCTTCGCCTACCACGGTGACTTCGACTGGCCCGGCATCGCCCTGGCCAACCGGGTCATGCAGCGGTACAAGGCGGAGCCGTGGCGCATGCGCGCGGCCGACTACGAGTACCTCGCGACCCGCGCACAGGTGAACGGCACACCGTCGATCGCCCTCACCGGCCCGTCGTCCGAGGCGGCGTGGGACACGGAACTGGCCCCCGCCATGGACGCCCTGGGCATCGCCCTGCACGAGGAGGCGGCGCTCGATCTGCTGCTGGAGGATCTCGGGTGAAGGCCCCAGGCTGGGCAGCGGACTCGCTGACTGCTCCGTTCCGCAGCGGCAGGAGAGGGATCGGTCGGCTGCAGCGCGGCGCTGGTCCTCGCCGACGGGGCGACGGTGGTCCAGGCGCGGCTCGCCGCCCAGTACCCGTAGCTCAACAAGACCCGTCCGACGAAGTCCAAGGACACCGGCTACCGGCAAGGGGTCGCCGACGGGCGGGATGCCGACATCGGTGGCCAGGTCTTCGACGAAGAGGGCCAGGCCGCGCAGCTCGCCCTTTGAGCCACATGTCGCCTCGTGACCGGGAGGGTTGCGGGCCGGGGAAGACGCCGTCCCGCACCGGTCTCGCCGATGGTCAACACAGCATTGAGCCGATCCAGGCCGCCGCCCGCTACTTCGACTTGCGGTTCGGGCAGGAGGCAGGCTCTTTCCCCAGCGCTTCGATCGTCTCTTCCATTGCGCGGACCTTGCGGCGCAGTCGCACCAGTTCCTCGCGCTCGGCCACGCTCAGCGCGCCCGCCGGCCCTTGGCCTCGCTCCGCCGCCAGCTCCTGCGCGATCGCCGCCGCGAACGCGTCCACGTCGCCCTCGGTGGTGTCGAAGGAGGTCATCCAGCGGACCTCGCCGGCCTGTTCGTCCCAGGTGTAGAAGCGGAAGCGCTTCTGGAGGCGTTCGGTGACGGCCGGCGGCAGGACGGCGAAGATCTGGTTGGCCTGCACCGGGCGGGCGATCTCCAGGCCCGGCAGGTCGCGCACCGCCTCGTACAGCCGCTGGGTCATCGCGTTGGAGCGGGCCGCCGAGCGCAGCCAGAGGTCGCCGCCGAGCAGCGCCTCGAACTGCACCGACATGAAACGCATCTTGGAGCCCAGTTGCATGCTCGTCTTGCGCAGGTGGGCCATGCCGCGCACCGCATCCTCGTTGAGCACGATCACCGCCTCGCCGAAGAGCAGCCCGTTCTTGGTGCCGCCGAGCGAGAGGACGTCCACGCCGGCGTCGGTGGTCATCTCGCGCAGGGACACGCCGAGGGTGGCGGCGGCGTTGGCGAGCCGGGCGCCGTCCAGGTAGACGAGCATGCCGAGACCGTGCGCGTGGTCGCAGATCGCACGGACCTCGTCCGGCGTGTAGCAGGTGCCGAGTTCGGTGGACTGGGCGATCGAGACGACCTTGGGCCGGGCCCGGTGCTCGTCCTCGAAGCCCCATGCCTGACGCGCGATCAGCTCAGGGGTTAGCTTGCCGTCCCATGCGGGCACCGTCAGGAGCTTGATCCCGGCGACCTTCTCGGGCGCCCCACCCTCGTCGACGTTGATGTGGGCCGACTCGGCGCAGACCACGGCGTCCCAGCGGTCGAGCATGGTCTGCAGCGCGACCACGTTCGCTCCGGTGC
>NZ_JBEXSH010000853.1:0-3873 GCF_040613555.1 Streptomyces sp. NPDC006265 | reverse complement strand
GTAGAGAAGGGTGATGTCGCCGGACGCGCCCGGCAGCGTCTCGAACAGCGCCCGCATCGGGGTGATGCCCACACCGCCCGCGACCAGCAGCACCTTGCCGCGGCTGCGGCGCTGCGCGGTCATCGCGCCGTACGGGCCCTCGGCCCACACCTTGGTGCCGGGTTCGAGATCACGCAGCCGGGAGGTGTGGTCACCGATCGCCTTGACCGTGATCCGCAGCATGTCCGGGCGCGGGGCCGCCGACAGCGAGTACGGGTGGGAACTGAAGCGCATGCCCGGTGCCTTGAACCGCCAGCGGAAGAAGTGCCCGGCCTCCGCGCCCATCCGGTGCAGCTTGCGCCCGCTGATCAGCACGGACACGATCCCGGGGGTCTCCTCGATGACCGCTGCCACCCGCATGCGGTGCCGCATGTTCAGCCGGATCGGGGTGAGGAGCCGGTACCAGACGACCAGCACGGTCACCACGCCGTACAGCCCGTACCAGAAGGTCTTTGCGGCCGGCTCGACGGCGAACTCGTTGCCGGTGGTGATCTGGTGCCAGAACGTCAGGTACACCGCCGCGTACGTCAGCAGGTGCACGTGGTACCAGGTGTCGTAACCGATCAGCCGGCGCACCCCGCCGATCGACAGGATCCCGATGAGGAACAGCAGACCCGTGCCGATGGCCGCCTTGCCCATGTCCGGCAGCTGGTTGATGGAGTCGGTCGTCTGCTGGACGATGTCGCCGAGCCCCTTGCCCGCCTGCAGGGCATAGCCCCACATGATGAGGAAGACGTGGGCGAGGACCAGACAGAGCGTGTAGCGGCCGGTCATGGCGTGCCAGCGTGCGACCCGGTCGGTGCCCACCCGGCGCTCCAGCGCGGGTACCCGGGCCATCTGGAGCACCACCAGCGCCATGAGGTAGCCGGCGAGCAGGCCGGTGATCCGGCCCGCGGCCAGGATCTTGCTGGTGTCGTCCGCGAGGGACGGTGTGTTGTCCCACCACAGCCACAGCACGGCCGCCGCACCGGCCCACAGGGCGATCAGCAGCGGGACGGCCGGGGAGCGGCGCGGGCGGATGCGGCGCATCGTCTGGCGGCGGGCGGCACGTCCGCCTGCGAGCGTGGTGGTCACGGTTCCTCCGTGGGGACTTGACCCTTGGCCCACAGATACGTGCCGCGGCACGGGAGTGTTCAGCCGCGTACGGAGTCGTGTGCGAACAGCGGTGACCGCTGGTAACACTTACACGGCCGCCGGCCCCCGTCAGAGACGGGTGACGGCCGTGCTCCCGCTCCGCGTCCCCACGGCGATGTGCGGCCGCCGGGCGGGGTCGGCCCAGCGCAGGATCCGCCGCATCGCGTCCTCGGAGACGGAGACGCAACCGGCCGTCGCCCCCCGCCCGTTCACGTGGAGGAAGATGCCCGCGCCTCGTCCCCGCACGGGACGCTCGTAGTTGAAGCCGATGACGAGCGCGTGCGCGTACTGCGCGCGATACGTGATCAGGTGCTCGGACTCGGCGGCCCGGCAGTCTGCCGCGCGCGGCTCGGTCCAGCGGTTGTAGGAGCGGGAGCCGTTGTCCTGGCACCACCAGGAGTGCTGGTGCACCCGGCGGTAGGTGGAGGCCGTCCCGGGCGGCGCCGCCTTGATGCCGAAGGCGTACGGCAGCCCGTAGAGGCCGGTGGGTGTGGTGTTCGTCCCCTGCTTGCGCGAGGCGCCGGCGGCGAGCCCCTTCGCCCCGAACCGGGCGGGCACGGAACCCCTCCTGACCCAGCGCCCGTCCTCGCGGTTCCACCAGGTCACCGTGCCCGTCGTCGAAGCCCGCTCCGGGGCCACCGCGGTGATCAGCTGGGTGCCGCCGCCGGTGTCCGCCATCCGGGCCGGCAACGGCGGCGCGGGGGCGGGCGGCCCGGCGCCGAGCGCGACCAGGGCGCAGACGGCGAGGGCGAGGGCACCGGGGCGCATGCCTCAGACCGTAGAGGGAGGCAGCGGCAGCGGCAGCCCGGGTAGTCCGTCCAGGCTGGTGGCGATGTGCTCCTTCTTGGTGAAGTAGGCGCTCAGCGACGCGTCGTCCTCGCGGGCGAAACGCTTGCCGTGCAGATCCCGGTCCTCCTCGTACGCCATGAAGGGCACCCCGTAACCGCAGGTGTCGCGGACGAGTTCGGCGGTGACCACGATGATCGCCCGCAGACCGTGCGGCGTCGGGTCGATGTCCGGGAAGCGCGCGAGCAGCTCTCCGAAGCGTGGGTCGTCGCGGAAGACCGGTTCACCCCTGCCATGCACGCGGACGATGTTCGGCGGGCCCTGGAAGGCGCACCACATCAGGGTGATCCGCCCGTTCTCCCGCAGATGGGCGATGGTCTCGGCGTTGGAGCCGGCGAAGTCGAGGTAGGCCACCGTGAGTTCGTCGAGCACCACGAACGAGCCTGCCAGGCCTTTGGGGGAGAGGTTGACCGTGCCGTCGGCGGCCAGGGGTGCGGTGGCGGTGAAGAAGACCGGCTGCGCCTCGATGAAGGTGCGGAGCCGGCCGTCTATGCGCTCGTGAGTCTTTCCCATGTCGAACGATTATGGCCGTAAGTCTTTCGACCGTCTAAGGAATTGCGGGGTCCGGTCCTCACCTCTGCCGGACCCCGCGGGCAGGCGCCTCCGTGGCCACCCCGGCCGGTGCTCACACGGGGTGGCCACAGCGCCTGTCACCTCACTTGGAGAGGGTGCAGGCGGCCAGGGAGTCCAGACCGGCCGGCTTCTCGGCCGTGCGGCCGATGGCCGTGGCGATGCGGTTGACGGTGGAGATCCGCTTGTCCTCCAGGGGGCCGAGGATGGCGTTCTGGACGAAGTTGGGTCCGCCCTGGCCGACCGTGTCGACCAGGCGCTTGTTGGCCTCCTGGATCTGCGTGTTCAGTTGGGCGAGGTTGCTGTCGACCTCCGCCTTCGCCGAGGCGGGGACCGCGGGCAGCCGGCCGGTGACGTCCGGGCAGCTGATGGTGCCGGGACCGGCCAGCGTCCGGGCGTTCGCGGCGCCGCTGTCGGGCGTCTCCCCGGCGAGGGCGAAGCCGGCGATCACCGTGCCGGACAGTGCCACCGCGGCGGCGCCGCCGATGAACGTGACGCGACGCTTGTTGTACTTCGGAAGAGCCCTGGACATGCGGATGCCTCACTAGGGGTCGGGGGTGTGGTCGGTGTCGTAACGCGGCGCCTGCGTTCGGCGAGAGGTACGGGTAAGCGGTTTCCCGTGTTCAAGGAATCTTCAAATTCCTCTCGCCTGACCGGAAACCGCCCGCCCGTCCGTGTCGGATTGACGAATCATGCAGAGCTCTGCATACTCATGCATGTCGGTGATCTGCCCTGAGCAGTAGCGTGATGACCGTCTTCACGCCCCCGGGCGGGAAGCGGTGGCACATCCACACCCATTGAGGAGCGCAGCAGGTGAGCAGCAACAGCGGTGATGTCCGGCTCTGGGGCGGCCGTTTCGCCGACGGGCCCGCCGAGGCCCTGGCGAAGCTGTCCGCGTCCGTCCACTTCGACTGGCGGCTCGCGCCGTACGACATCGCCGGTTCGCGTGCCCACGCGCGTGTGCTGCACAAGGCGGGCCTGCTCACGGAGGACGAGCTGACCCGCATGACCGCCGGGCTGGACCAGCTGGAGGCGGACGTCGCCGACGGCTCCTTCGTGGGCACGATCGCCGACGAGGACGTCCACACCGCCCTGGAGCGCGGCCTCCTGGAGCGCCTCGGCCCCGACCTCGGCGGCAAGCTGCGGGCCGGCCGCTCCCGCAACGACCAGGTCGCGACGCTCTTCCGCATGTACCTGCGCGACCACGCCCGGATCGTCGGCGGTCTGATCGCCGAGCTCCAGGACGCGCTGATCGGCCTCGCCGAGGCTCACCCGGACGTGGCC
>NZ_JBEXSH010000852.1:0-3890 GCF_040613555.1 Streptomyces sp. NPDC006265 | reverse complement strand
TCGCAAAGGCCGACCACCCGGTCAGTGACCTGTCGTCGCGACAGACCCAGGTGCTGCACCCGGTACGTCGGCAGCACGGCGAGGACAGCGTTCTCGCGTCCACCGCGCAGCCGGCCCACCTGCTCCGCGAGCCGCTCCGCAGCCGTGTCCAGATCGGCCGAGGCCTGCGCCGCGCGCAGCTCGTCCGTGACGGCGAGCAGGGCTGCGAGATGGCCCGCGAGCTGGATGTCCAGCTCTTCCTCACGGGAACGGTGGGGGAAGTCGGGGTCGGGGCCGTCCACCGCGTTGTGGACCGACTTGTCGCGGATCGGTTCGTACATGGGAAGGCCTCCTGTGTCCTTACAGGAAGCCATCCTAGCTTAGATTTCGTCTAAAGTTGAGTTGTTCACAATACAGGACTGCCTGCACACGAAGCGTGAGCAGGCAGTCGGCGGTGCGGGGTCAGGGCTGACTGTAGCCGTCCAGGAAGTGCCCGATCCGGTCCATCGCGTCGGTCAGGTCGCCGACCGTCGGCAGGGTCACCACCCGGAAGTGGTCCGGCTCCGGCCAGTTGAAGCCCGTGCCCTGGACGACCATGATCTTTTCGCGCCGGAGCAGGTCCAGGACCATCCGGCGGTCGTCCTTGATCTTGAAGACCTTGGGGTCGAGGCGCGGGAAGAGATACAGCGCGCCCTTGGGCTTCACGCAGGACACCCCGGGGATCTGGGTCAGCAGCTCGTACGCCGTGTCCCGCTGCTCGCGCAGCCGCCCGCCCGGCAGTACCAGGTCGTTGATCGTCTGGCGTCCGCTGAGCGCCGCGACGACCCCGTGCTGCCCGGGCATGTTGGCGCACAGGCGCATGTTCGCCAGGATCGTCAGACCCTCGATGTAGGAATCGGCGTGGGCGCGCGGCCCGGAGATCGACATCCAGCCGACCCGGTATCCGGCCACCCGGTAGGCCTTCGACATGCCGTTGAAGGTGAGGGTGAGCAGATCCGGGGCGACGGAGGCGGTCGGGGTGTGGGTGGCTCCGTCGTAGAGGATCTTGTCGTAGATCTCGTCGGAGCAGACGAGCAGGTTGTGGCGGCGGGCGATGTCGGTCAGGCCCTTGATCATCGCCTCGTCGTAGACGGCCCCCGTCGGGTTGTTGGGGTTGATGATCACGAGCGCCTTGGTGCGGTCGGTGACCTTGCGCTCGATGTCGGCGAGGTCCGGCATCCAGTCGGCCTGCTCGTCGCAGCGGTAGTGCACGGCGGTGCCGCCGGACAGGGAGACGGCGGCGGTCCACAGCGGGTAGTCGGGGGCGGGAACCAGGACCTCGTCGCCGTCGTCCAGCAGGCCCTGCATCGCCATCACGATCAGCTCGGAGACGCCGTTGCCGATGAAGACGTGCTCGACGTCCGTCTCGATGCCGAGAGTCTGGTTGTGCATCACGACGGCCCGGCGCGCGGCCAGCAGGCCCTTGGCGTCACCGTAGCCGTGTGCCGACGACACGTTCCGGAGGACGTCCTCCAGGATCTCCGGCGGGCACTCGAAGCCGAAAGCGGCCGGGTTGCCGGTGTTGAGCTTGAGGATGCGGTGCCCTGCTGCTTCCAGGCGCATCGCCTCCTCGAGAACCGGGCCCCGGATCTCGTAACAGACATTGGCGAGCTTGGTCGACTGGATCACCTGCATGTCTGGGAGCTTACGGCCCGGTAACGCGTCCCGGGTCGTGTTTTCCGCCACGTGAGACGCGGGGATTTGGGGCGATATCGCCGCACGCTGTCTCACCAGCACCTTCAGTCTCTAGAATGCGCCGCCATGTCCAAGTCATTCGAGTACGCCGACGGAGTGACCGGTCACGAGTCGCAGGGCGCGCCGAACGTGTACCTGCCGCAGGCCGCCGCGTCCCCCGTCTACGACGCGTACGCGGATCCGGCGGCGGCGCACGGGTGGCAGGACGTGTACGACATGACGGACACCGGCGGCGGTGCCGGGTATTCGGGCGGCGCGGACGGCGCAGGCGGTTCCCACTCCGGCGCGTACCCCGCCGACGGCGCGTACCCCGCCGACGGTGCGCACCCCGCCGACGGCGCGTACCCCGCCGACGGTGCGCACCCCACCGATGGTGCGCACCCCACCGATGGTGCGCACCCCACCGATGGTGCGCACCCCACCGATGGTGCGTACGCCACACGCGCGTACCCCGGCGGCATGCACCCCGCCGGCGCGGACGGCATCGGTGACACCCGTGAGCTGCCGGCCGTGCCGGTGCGGGGCCGGGCCGGTGGGGGGCATCGAGCCCGGCGCAAGCCGGCTCCCCGGCCCGCGCGCCGTGTGGCGGTCGCCGCCGGTGCCGTGGGTGCCGTGTCGGCGGTCGCCCTGATCGCCGGGTTCGCCTTCTCGGGGTCACCTTCCGGTGGGACGCAGGGCGGCCGCACGGGTCCGACGTCGGGGGAGTCGCCGACGGCTGCGCCCGGGGCGTCGCGTCCGGCCAACGCCTCCGACGCTCCACTCGTCGCCGGGCCGGGCGAATCTGACGAGCCGTCCGGCACGGCGTCCGCGTCGCCGTACTCCGAGGCGGGCCGAACCCCCTCCGCGTCCGGTACGGACAGTGCGCCGCCCCCGGCCTCCGGCCCCACGAGCGATGCCCCGACGGACATCGCCCCCACCGGCACGGACTCGGCGCCCGGCAGGTCCGGGGAGAAACCCGGACACGGCCCCGGGGGTACCAAGGGACCCAAGTGACCCTCCGGTAAGGGCGGTTGAGTAGGGTCGGACAGGACTCCGGAATTCCGGTTGTGGAACAGGTTCTTGTGCCGCCCCCCTGCGACGATCACAATGCACATGACAACAAGTGCGGGCGGCCGGAAGATTTCCGGTCGCCTCCGTCGCAAGAGGGGACCCCCCATGAGAAAACCTCTCGCCGCCGCGTTCTGCGCCCTGGCGATAGCCGGGGCCGGCGCGGCCCCCGCGACCGCTGCCGATGCCGCCCCCACGGGCGTCGGCAAGGCCGCGGACACGGGCAAGGTCACATCCGCCGTCTCGGGTGTGGTCACGTCCGTGGAGCAGACGCTGTCCGGGCTCGGCAGCCCCAAGGCCAAGGCCGTGAACTTCGCCGGCACCGTCGCGCTCAGCAACTGCTCCGGCTCGGTTGTCCGGATGCCGGACTCCGAGGCCGACGACCCGGCGCTCGTGATGACCAACGGCCACTGCCTGGAGTCCGGGTTCCCCGGCCCCGGCGAGGTCCTCGTCGACAAGGCCTCCAGCCGCACCTTCGGCCTGCTCAACTCCTCCGGCTCGCGCGTCGCCACCCTGCGCGCCGCCAAGCTCGCCTACGGCACGATGACCGACACGGACGTCGCGTTGTATCAGCTGACCACCACGTACGCGCAGATCAAGAGCTCGTACAACATCAACGCGCTGACGCTGAACGACACCCACCCGGTCGCCGGCACCGCCATCAGCATCCCCTCCGGCTACTGGAAGCGGATCTACAACTGCTCCGTCGACGGGTTCGCGTACCGCCTGAAGGAGGGCGACTGGACCTGGAAGGACTCGGTCCGTTACACCTCCGCCTGCAACACCATCGGCGGCACGTCCGGCTCGCCCGTCGTCGACCAGGCCACCAACAAGGTCGTCGCCATCAACAACACCGGCAACGAGGACGGTGAGCGCTGCACGGTGAACAACCCGTGCGAGGTCGACGCGAACGGCACCGTGACCGTCCGCAAGGGCATCAACTACGCCCAGGAGACCTACGGGATCCCGGCCTGCTTCGGGATCGACAACAAGCTCGACCTGAGCGCGAGCGGCTGCACCCTGCCCAAGCCGTAAGGCAGGGTGCCGGCCGGGCGGTCACGCGGGAGGAGTCCTGCGGACCGCCCGGCCCGCCCGCGCGTCCGTGCGCCGGCCGGCCTCGATCACGAACC
>NZ_JBEXSH010000851.1:0-3893 GCF_040613555.1 Streptomyces sp. NPDC006265 | reverse complement strand
CCGCTGGGCACACTGCGCGGAATACGTTTTCCCGATGCGCCCCGAGGGGCAGGCATGACGTTCTCGAAGGCCCGCTGCACATCCGGGAGGGCACTGTGACACAGGAAGCACGGATCTTGGAGCCTCCGCAGAGCTCAGCCCTCGATGGGGCGTGTCCGGCCGGACCAGTGCCCATGTCGTCGCGCACCCGTTGGTGCGTCCACCGTACGGTCCCGAGCCGCCAGCGCCCCGAGTCGTTACGCGACGTCTCGGCTGGAGGCGTCACGACAGGAGCCGGTACCTCACCACCACGGACGACAAGAAGAGGACAATGACCGTAAACCGAAGACTTGTGTCACGAGCGACAGCCGCCGCACTGTGTGCGCTGGCCGTCGTGCTCGCGTCGATCGTGCTCATCCCCGCGCAGCGGGCCTTCGCCGCGGGCACCACGTATTACGTGAGCACGAGCGGCAACGACAGCAACGTCGGAACCAGCAGCAGCGCGCCTTGGCGCTCGCTGAGCAAGGTGAACGCGAAGACGTTCCAGCCCGGCGACATCATTCGCTTCGAGTCCGGGGACAGCTGGACCGGGCAGCTGTGGCCGAAGGGGTCCGGCGCCGACGGCTCCCCGATCGCCATCGACAGCTACGGAACGGGCGCCAAGCCGAAGATCGCCGGCCAGGGCACCGTCGCCGACGCGGTGCGGCTGAACAACCAGCAGTACTGGGAGATCCGCAACCTCGACGTGTCGAACGCGGTACCCACGGGGACGACAGACGGTTCAAAACTCGGCGACTTCCGCGGCATCGGCGTGCACGGCGACAACGGCCAGACCCTGCACCACTTCGTGATCGACTCGGTCGACGTGCACGACGTCACCGGCGAGGTCAAGTGGGTCGGCGGCAGCACCGCCGACAACAAGCCAGGCATCACCTTCGCGCAGGGCTGGGACCGCTCGAAGGACACCGGCGGCATCGCCTTCCTCACCGGTGTCCAGGACATCACCGCGCCCGGCGCCCCCACCGTGCTCGACGACATCACCGTGGAGAACTCCACCATCAAGAACACGTCGTTCAGCGGGATCCTCACCAAGCAGTACGCCGGTGACGCGCCCGGTGCCGTCTACACCGGCTGGGGCAAACGCGCCACGGCCAGCGACCCCGCTTGGAAGCCGTACACCAACGTCACCTTCCGCGGCAACTACATCACGCAGGCGAACACCCCCTACGGCTGCAACGGCATCTACCTCACCGGCACCCGGGGCGGACTCGTCGAAGGCAACGTGATCGACCGGGTCGGCGTCTCCGGCGTCGAGACCAACATGGCCGACAGCGTCACCGTCCAGCACAACGAGATCATGGGCACTCACCTCTCGTCGGGCGGCGCCGACCAGAATGCCCTGGACCCCGACATCGGCACCACCAACCAGCTGTTCCAGTACAACTACCTCCACGACAACGGCGACGGCATCCTGCTCTGCGCGTGCAACTCCAACGTCCAGTTCGGCAGCGTGGTGCTCCGCTACAACGTCATCACCGGCAGCACGCGGTGGAACCTCCACTTGTCGCAGACGGGCGGCACGGTGGCGAACATCTACAACAACACCTTCGCCAACACCAGTTCGACGAACATGGTGACCGGCGGCGTCTCCGGCAGGGCGACGCTGACCAACAACCTGTTCGTCTCCGGGCAGTCCACGCCCACGTTCGTACAAAAGTCGACCATCACCTACAACAACAACGGCTACTCGGACAACCTGACGACCGTGCCCACGTCCGACGCGAACGCCGTCGTCGGCGCTCCGCAGTTCGTGAATGCCTCCGTCACGGGGCCGTACGGCGACGAGAACGGCCCGAGGCTCGGCACGGCGGCGAACTTCGCGCTCCAGTCGGGATCGGTGTTCGTCGACGCCGGTGCCACGGTCACCGGCAACGGCGGCCTCGACAACGCCGGGTCTCCTGTGCCGATCGGGAACGGTCCGGAGATCGGCGCCTTCGAACGCGGCGCGCCCAACATCGCGTTCACGGACACCTTCGACGGGCTGGCGACCGGCGCGCTCGCCAACGGGACCAACGGATGGCGGGTCATCTCGACCAACAACGACGTCTCCGTGGTGGGGACGCCGTCCGCCACCGACAAGAGCGTCCGGCTGACCCGCACCATCGAAGGCGGCGGCACCGACGGGACCAACCTCGCCCGGCTCTTCAGCACCCCGCTGCAGGGCGTGGTGACCATCGACACGCAGGTGATGCGCAACGACACGCAGGCCGGCTGGTTCGGGCTGCCCTACGTGTACAACACCGGCGGCGTCCAAGCCGTCAGTGTCGCGTTCGCGCGCGGCCAGATCCACACATACGAGGGAACCACGGACACGGTGATCGGTACGTACACCACCGGCAAGTGGTACCGGGTCACGCTCACCGTGGACACCGTGAACCAGCGCTTCGACCTGGACATCGACGGCCGGCGCGTAGTGAACGACGCCGCGTTCCGCACCTCGATGCCGGGGATCGCGAAGGTCGCGTGGTACTCGAACGGGGGCGAGCGCGGAGCGGTGCACGTGGATGACGTCCGGATCTCGCGCGGTACCGGATTCGGCCAGTGAAGCAATGAGAAATCAGCTCTGCCGGGCCGAATACCGGCCCGGCAGAGCTGAAATTGCGGTCGCGATCACCAGGGCGATATCTGTTCCAGTGTCCCGTTGACCACCGGCACATAGAAGGTGGTGATACCTGCCATATTCGGGTGCGTTCCGGATCCCTCTGTGCCGGGCAATCCGTCGACCAGGTCATCGAATGTGTATTCCGCCCGGTGGATGTCATCGCGTGTGTCGAACGGAGTGTCCCCGAAGACGTCGGCAATGGCGACATTCCAGTTCCGACAGACCCGCAAGGTTTCCTCGCGGAGTGCCACCTGAGTGTCCCAGTCCCTCGAACCGAGTTTGTGGGCGGCCACGTACACGAGGTGGGCGGCAGGCCACCTGCGCTTCATCGTGCGCAGTGTACTCTCCAGCTCGGCCGCGTAAGTCCCCACGTCGTATCGGCCATTAAAGACCGACTCCGCGTCATTGGTACCGCCGTCGAAGAGGATGAAGTCCGGCGCGGCTGCAGTGGCCTCCTCGACCTGCGCAAGGATCTGCCCGCCGGAAGCATGCGGGTCGGCGCCAATGGTCGCGCCGTTCCGGGCGAACTTCGAAAGGGCCATTCCCGCACGTTCGGTAATGAGGTCCACAAAACTTCGCGGATACACGTGACCATACACGATGCTGTCACCGAAGGCGTATACAATCCTGCCCGCCAACCCACTTCCCACATCAAACTCCTGACACTCGACTCTTCATCGGTCTGATTCTAATCAGGGCATTGACCAGTTGGTCCAGGGGCGCGTAAATTGCGTGACAGAAATCGCTTACTATTATGAAAAACGGAGTTCGAACACCATGACCACCATCCATGCCGGTTTTCCCGGGGGCGTCGCCATCTCGCATCTGTCGGTGTACGACTGGCCTGCCGCCGACGGGGCGTGCGGCGGCACGCCTCACATGCACCTGGCGTGTTCAGAGGCTTACGTCGTCACCGGCGGACGCGGGGCCGTGCAGACGCTGACCGCTTCCGGGTACGAGGTCATTCCGCTCCAGGCCGGCACGGTCGCCTGGTTCACGCCGGGCACCATCCACCGGCTGGTCAACGAGGGTGATCTGCGGATCACCGTTCTGATGCAGAACAGCGGGCTGCCGGAGGCGGGGGACGCAGTCCTCACGCTGCCCCCGCGGTACCTGACCGATCCGGAGACGTACGCCCGCGCCACCGTCATCCCGGCCGACGCGCCCGAGGAGGAGCAGGAGCGCGCCGCTCGGGCCCGGCGGGACCTCGCCCTGGAGGGCTACCGGGCACTTCGGGAGGCCGAGGGGCCAC
>NZ_JBEXSH010000850.1:0-3894 GCF_040613555.1 Streptomyces sp. NPDC006265 | reverse complement strand
GACGTCGGGGTGGACGGGCAGCTCCGAGAGGGCGCCGAGCACATGGGCCACGGCTGCCGCCAGGTCCGCTTCGCCGTGCCTGTGCCCGTGCCGGGCGAGGAGCGTGCGCAGGCCGTCGCCGGCGAGATCGGCGAAAGCGGCGTGGCCACCGGCGAGAGTGAGGGCCACGCCGTCCCGGAGCACGCCCGCGAACCACTGCTCCCGCAGCCCGCCGGGCAGACCGGCCTCCGCCATGCGGGCGGCCAGCGGCGACATGTCCGTGAGCGTCTCGTTGACGTCGAAGACGAGCGCGCCGCGGCCCGGATCAGCGGACACCTGGGTCACCGCCGGGCATCGCGAGGGGCAGGGCGTCCACTGCCTGACGTTCTTCGCGTTGAATCCACGACCAGGTGGCGACGGCCGCGACGATTCCGAGAGGCAGCATGCCGACGATCATGGCGAGACCCTCGGCCTGGCGCCCTGACGCGATCACGCCCAGCGCGGGAATGTCCAGCAGCGGCGCGGCGAGGAACAGGTAAAGACACCGGCCGGGATCGCTGAGGCGGTGCCGGGTGCAGGCGACGACTGGCACCCAGAAGACGAAGGCGGCCAGGAGCAGTACCAGTTCCGACGCGACGGCGACGCCGGTCGGCAAGGGATGCACCAGGTCGGCGAGGACCACCCACGCGTGCACCAGGACCAGCAGGGGCAGGGCGAGACCCGGGGGCAGACTCATCCGCTGCCACAGCGGCGCCCGCCGGGTGAGCCGGACGGCGCCGGGCACCACCGCGGCCAGCAGGAGGCCCGACCCGGCCATCGCCACCACGGCCGACAGCGTTCCGTGGGTCGAGTGGTCCATCGTGCTCACTCCTCCCGCGCTGTCGTACCGCGTACCGCGAGCGCCGCGGCCACCAGCAACAGGGGACCTGCCAGGGCCAGCAGCCACCAGCCGTAGATAAAGGACAGGGCGACGAGCAGGAAGCCGAACGCGGCGGGCGCCACCGCGCCTGCCGAGCGGTCCGGCACCCGGTAGCGGACGTGCTGGTCGGGTCCCGTGCGAGAGGAGACGAGAACGAGGAGGGCGGCCAGTTCCAGCACGACGACGACGCTGCCCCACAGCCAGTACACCATCGTGTTCTCGCCGTACACCATGAGCACGGTGAGGAGCAGGGCGTTGAGCAGACCCCAGCCGGCCACGACCACGAAGGACAGGTGCCGCTTCACGACCCGCTCCCCCCTGCCGTGGCCTCCTGCTTCCTGCGCTGTCGCAGGTCCAGCAGGGGCGCGAAGCTGGTGATGGGTGGCACCGGATGCTCCGGGGTGAAGTTGAACCGGGGCGGCGGCGACGAGGTGGCCCATTCCAGGCTGTGACCGCCCCACGGGTCGTCCGGGGCCTTCTCCGCGCTCCCCAGCGTCCGCCGGCGCAGGGTCCACAGCACGTTGACGGCGAACACGGCCATCGCAGCGGCGAGGAAGGCCGCACCGATGCTGGACAGGAGATTCATCCAACCGAATCCCTCGAAGGCCGCGTAGGTGGCGACCCTGCGCGGCATGCCGAGGTAGCCGAGGGCGAACATGGGCAGGAAGGTCACATTGGTGCCGATCATCAGCAGCCAGAAGTGCAGCCGGGTCGCCCTGTGGCCCAGCATCACGCCGGTCACCTTCGGGAACCAGAAGTACACCCCGGCGAACAGCCCGAAGGCACTGCCCGCGAACAGCACGTAGTGAAGATGAGCGACGACGAAGTAGCTGTCGGTGACGTGGTAGTCGATCACCGGGGTGCCGACCATGATGCCGGTGAGCCCACCGATCAGGAACTGCGGGATGAACGCCAGGGCGAACAGCATCGGAGGAGCCAGCCGCAGCCGTCCGCCGACGATGGTCCCGACCATGGCGAAGTACTCCACGCCCGCGGGGACGAGCAGCGTGATGGAGGCCAACGAGTAGTAGTCGTTGGTCGCCTGGCCGGTGGCGAACATGTGGTGGCCCCACACACTCATCGACAGCGCGGCGAACACGAGCAACGACAGCACCGTGCCCGTGTAGCCGAAGAAGCGGCGCCCGGAGAAGACGGCGAGCACCTCGGCCACCGTGGCCAGGTACGGAAAGAACATCACGTACACCACGGGATGGCCGTAGAACCAGAACAGGTGCTGGTACCCGATGTTCCACACGTTGTGATCGAAGATCGACGGGTCGGCGCGCCCGGCGGCGAGCAGGACGAGCGCCGCCAGCAGGGCGGGGAAGGCGCCGATCACCATCAGGGAGCTGGCGATCATCGACCAGGAGAACACCGGGAGGCGCAGCATCGTCATGCCGTGTGTGCGCTTGCGCAGCACCGTCCACAGTACGGTCCAGCCCATGATGATGGTCCCGGTGGTGGACAGGAACACTCCCACGATCCACAGGTCGGACCCCACGCCCGGCGAGTTGACGCTGTCAGCCATCGGCGGATAGGAGAACCAGCCGTCGGCATGGGCTCCGAGGGGAGTGGCGAAGCCAGAGAGCATGACCAGGGCGCCGAGCGCGTAGAGCCAGTAGCCCAGCAGTGTCGAGCGCGGCATGGCGATACCCGGGGCCCCGATCTGCAACGGCACGAGGTACATGCCCATCCCGAGTGCGAACGGGGTGAACACCATGTAGATCATGCCGGAGCCGTGGATGGTGAACAGCTGGTTGAAGGTGTGGGTGCTCACCAGATGCTGCTCCGGCTGGGCCAGCTGGACGCGCATGGTCAGGGCGAGGGTGCCCATGGCCATGAGCACCACCAGGGCGGTGCCCATGGTCAGCACGCCGATCCGCTTGTGGTCGGTGCTGGTCACCCAGCCCAGCCAGCCGCCCGGCGAAACCGCCCGTCCGCCGGTGTCCTCCTTCGTGGTGGTGGGCGAGACCGTCATGCGGCGGCGCCCTGTCCGCCGCCCTGCAGCCAGCGGTCGTACTCCTCTGGCGAGACGGCCTTCAGCCAGAAGTGCATCTTGTAGTGGAGCTGGCCACAGAATTCGGCGCACTTGCCCATCCAACGGCCTTCCTTGTCCAGGGTGACGGTGAAGGTGTTCATGTGGTCGGGGAAGGCGTCCATCTTGTAGCGCAGATGCGGGATCCACATCGAGTGGATGACGTCACGGGAGGTCAGGTGGAACTCCACGGGGCGGCCGGTCGGTACCACGACGGTCGGCAGGTCGCCCCCCTTGCACGTCCCGTCGACTTCGCGCGAGTCGGGCGCCTGGGGGTAGCTGAAGTTCCAGCACCACTGGAACGCGGAGACGTCGACCCGCACGGGCCGCTCGGCCGCCTGATGGTGTTCCCGGTTGTTCTGCCAGGCGGTCCAAGCCACCAGGAACACGGCGAACGCGGCCAGGATGCCCACGTAGTAGGCCTCGAGACGCGGGCGTTCGGCACGCGAAGAGGGGATCACCCGTCGCCCTGCCCGGCGCATGAGAAGCGCGTAGCCGAACAGGACGATCACCACGAGGAAGACCACGGCGGCGACGATCGACTCCAAGGCGAGGACGTCGCCGAAGATATGACGTTGCTTCACTGCCCCACCATTTCCGAATCGTCGGCGGCGTTCCGTCGAACGCCTCTGCCCAGGCGCGCCCGCTGTTCGCGAACGAGGCCATGCGGACATTACGGATAAGCTTCCAGAGCTGCTAGCTGACACACCGCCAACGGGGGTGCCCCGGGCGTCCACGCCTCACACCCGGATGACCGCGGGCTTCCGCTCCGGGCTAGTGCCGCGGCAGGCAACGTTCGCCCCGTCACGACGCCCGGCACGCTCCCCCACGCTCTCGACTCCGCTCGAGCAGGGGGGGTACCCCCATCGCCGCACCGGCCGAAACCCCGAGTACGTCCAGTACGAGGGCTTCCGGCCGGCACGCCGAGAGCACGCACCAAACGCCGCTCCTCAACGGGCAA
>NZ_JBEXSH010000849.1:0-3906 GCF_040613555.1 Streptomyces sp. NPDC006265 | reverse complement strand
CGACCCCGGCGGCCCGCGCGTCCATCACCAGCGTCCGGCCGACCGCGAACGTCTGCTCCGCCGTGACCGCCGCGAGCACCCCGACGCGCAACAGCGCGCCAAGACGCTTGACGACGGGCCGCTCCAGAGCCCCCGCGGGCACCAGGAGCCCGGCCAGTTTGACGGCGTAGCAGCCGAGGACCGTCGCCCCGATCGCGATCCAGACGTTCATCGCGCGTCCTCCTGTTCCCCGCGGCGGCGCCGGCCGTCCGTCAACAGCACGGCCGGCACCGCCCGGGCGGCCAGCAGGACCGGCACTCCGGCGGGCAGCACGGGCAGCAGCCCGAGCCCCAGCAGCACGGCTAGTCCGGCGACGGCCCGCTCGGTGCCGGTCTTCAGCGTCGGCGCGAGCAGCGCCAGAAACACCGCGGGTCCGGCGGCGTCCAGGCCCCACGCGTCCGTGTCCCCGATGGCCTCGGCGCCCATGGCACCGAGCAGCGTGGTGAGGTTCCACAGGAGGTACAGACTCAGCCCGGTCACGACGAACCCGAGCCGTGCGGCGCGGCGCGTGGGCTGGGCGAGCGCGACGGCGGCGGTCTCGTCGATCACCCACTGGGCGGCGACCGGCCGCACCGCGCGCGGGAGGGCGAGCAGCTGCGACAAGCGCAGGCCGTAGAAGGCGTTCCGCACGCCCAGGAAGAAGGCCCCGGCGGCGGCGGTGAACGGACCGCCCCCGGCGGCGAGGGCCCCCACCAGTGCGAACTGGGACGCGCCGGTGAACACCAGAAGACTGAGCGTGCACGTCTGCAGCAGCGTGAGTCCGCTGCCGGCCGATGTCACTCCGAAGGCGAACCCGGACAGCCCGACGGCCACCCCTACACCCAGGGCGTCGCGTACGACGGCCCGGTCCGCCTTCTCACCGATGTCTGCGTCTTCGAGAGCTGTCCCATCTGCCACGCCCCGCACGCTACGGGCCCCGGCTATCGCAGGTCTTGTACGTTCTTGCGCTCCCGCTGGTACGCCCCTGGCGGTACGCCGACCATCCGGCTGAAGTGCCGGTTGAGATGGGGCTGGTCGGTGAATCCGACGGTCACGGCGGCCTCGGAGGGAGTCGCCCCGGTGTCCAGCAACCGTCGCGCCCGGCGTACGCGCGCGTCCGTGAGCCAGGCGTGCGGCGGCATGCCGTAGGCGTCCCGGAAGGCGCGCAGCAAGGCGAACGGGCTGGTCCCGAGATCGGCCGCCAACTGTTCCAGGGTCGGTGGCCGTGCCATCCGCTCCTCCAGTACGCCACGCGCGCGTGCCGCGATCCGGGCGCCCGCGGCGCGCACCTCCCGCCGCGGCATGGGCCCGCCGTTCAACCGCAGCAGCCTGGTCACCGCCACCCGCAGCAGTGTGTCCGCGGCCAGCGCGTTGCCCTCGTCGGCGGCCCGCAGAACCTGGTGCACCAGACCCACGGCGTAGGGATCGTCCATCACCGGGCTGACGAACCCCGGCGTGCCGCGCAGCGTCGTCGTCTCGGCCGCGATCTCCGCCACCACGTCGACCGGCGGGTACACGGCCCCGTACCGCCACCCTTCGGGCACCCCGGCCCGCCCAGTGTGCGGCGTATCGGGATTCACCAGTGCGAGGGCCCCGGCCCCCGCGTACTGGTCGCCCCCTCCGTGGTGGAAGACCTCCACCCCGTCGGCGATGGCGGCGATCACGAAGTTCTCGTGCGTGTGCCGCACGAAGGTCTTGCGCACGTACCGGGCCCGCAGCAGATCCACCCCGGGCAGCTCGTCGTACCGCCAGTGCCGTGCGCGCTCGTTCATACGACCATTGTCCGCACGGCGGCGAAGCCCCGTTGTCAGTGCCGAGGTGCACGATGGACGCATGCCCAGCAATGCACACCGAGCCCTGGACGGCTTCTCACCCGCGACCCGCGCCTGGTTCACGGGTGCCTTCTCCGCGCCCACCTCGGCCCAGGCCGGTGCATGGCAGGCCATCCACGAGGGTTCGGACGTGCTGGTCGTCGCCCCCACCGGCTCCGGCAAGACCCTGGCCGCCTTCCTGGCCGCTCTCGATCAGCTGACCTCGACGCCTCCCCCGGCCGACCCCAAGAAGCGCTGCCGCGTCCTGTACGTCTCCCCGCTGAAGGCCCTGGCGGTGGACGTCGAGCGCAACCTGCGCAGCCCGTTGACCGGCATCCGCCAGGAGTCCGTGCGCCTCGGCCTGCCCGAGCCCGAGGTCAAGGTGGGCATCCGCTCGGGCGACACCCCCGCCGCCGAGCGCCGCGCGCTGTCCACCCGCCCGCCGGACATCCTGATCACGACGCCCGAGTCACTGTTCCTGATGCTGACCTCGGCCACCCGCGACGCCCTGACCGGCATCGACACGGTGATCCTCGACGAGGTGCACGCGGTCGCCGGCACCAAGCGCGGTGCCCATCTCGCGCTCTCCCTCGAGCGGCTGGACGACCTCCTGCCGAAGCCCGCCCGCCGCATCGGCCTCTCCGCGACGGTCCGCCCGGTCGACGAGGTCGCCCGGTTCCTCTCGCCGCGCCGCAAAGTGGAGATCGTCCAGCCGGAGTCGGGCAAGGAGTTCGACCTGTCCGTGGTCGTCCCGGTCGAGGACCTGGGCGAGCTGGGCGGCTCCCCGGTGGCGGACGGCCAGGAGGGCGCGGAACGTCCGTCCATCTGGCCGCACGTGGAGGAGCGGATCGCCGACCTCGTCCAGTCCCACCGCTCCACGATCGTCTTCGCGAACTCCCGCCGCCTCGCGGAGCGCCTCTGCAACCGCCTGAACGAGATCGCGTACGAACGGGCCACGGGCGAGCCCCTCGACGAGCACCACTCCCCCGCAGAGCTCATGGGCGGCTCAGGAGCGGCCCAGGGTGCCCCCCAGGTCATCGCCCGCGCCCACCACGGCTCGGTGTCCAAGGAACAGCGGGCCCTGGTCGAGGAGGACCTCAAGGCGGGGCGCCTGCCCGCGGTCGTGGCCACATCCAGCCTCGAGCTGGGCATCGACATGGGCGCGGTGGACCTGGTGGTCCAGGTCGAGTCGCCGCCCTCCGTCGCCTCGGGCCTGCAGCGGGTGGGCCGGGCGGGGCACCAGGTGGGCGCGGTCTCCACCGGTGTGGTCTTCCCGAAGTACCGCGGCGACCTGGTGCAGGCGGCGGTGGTCACCGAGCGCATGCGCACCGGCTCCATCGAGTCCCTCAGGGTCCCCGCGAACCCGCTGGACGTCCTGGCCCAGCAGGTGGTCGCGATGACGGCCCTGGACTCGTGGCAGTTCGACGACCTCCTCGCCGCCGTCCGCCGGGCCGCCCCCTTCGCCTCGCTGCCCGAGTCGGCCTTCACCGCGGTCCTCGACATGCTGGCAGGCCGCTACCCGTCCGATGCGTTCGCGGAGCTGCGCCCGCGCGTGGTGTGGGACCGGGTCACCGGGGAGATCACCGGCCGCCCCGGCGCGCAGCGCCTCGCCGTCACCTCCGGTGGCACGATCCCCGACCGCGGTCTCTTCGGCGTCTTCCTCGCGGGCGCCGACCCCAAGAAGGGCGGCGGCCGGGTCGGCGAGCTCGACGAGGAGATGGTCTACGAATCCCGCGTCGGCGACGTCTTCACGCTCGGCACCAGCTCCTGGCGCATCGAGGACATCACCCGCGACCGCGTCCTGGTCTCCCCGGCCCCGGGCGTGCCGGGCCGGCTGCCGTTCTGGAAGGGCGACCAGCTGGGCCGCCCGCTGGAACTGGGCCGGGCGGTGGGCGCGTTCCTGCGCGAGGTCGGATCGCTGCCCGAGGACGACGCCCGCCTCCGGCTCCTCGCCGCCGGCCTGGACGCGTGGGCCGCGGACAACGTGCTCTCCTACCTGGACGAGCAGCGCGAGGCCTGCGGCCACATCCCGGACGACCGGACGATCGTGGTGGAGCGCTTCCGGGACGAGCTCGGC
>NZ_JBEXSH010000848.1:0-3910 GCF_040613555.1 Streptomyces sp. NPDC006265 | reverse complement strand
CCCTGCGCGCCGACCCGGGCCTGTTGGACGCGTGCCTGGTCCTCGACCTGGACTCCGGCGACTACGAGCTCTACTCCGCGGGCCACCCGCCGGGCCTCCAGCTCAGCGCCGGCAGCGGCCGCTGGGAGGAGAAGACGGCCGAGGGCCCGCTGCTCGGGGTGTACGACGGTGCCCAGTTCGACCCGGTGAAGGGCTCACTGCGGCCCGGGGACGTGCTGATGCTGTTCACGGACGGCCTGGTGGAGACCGCGGACCGCGACATCGTCGAGGGCATCGACCGCCTCACCGGCGAGGCCGACCGCTATGTCGCCGGCGGCTTCCACGGTGCCGCCTGGCACCTGATCGAGGCGGTGGCCAAGGACGTCAACGACGACCGGGCCCTGCTGCTGATCTGCCGAGAGGGCCCGACGGCCGCCGCGACCCGCTGAGACACTGGAGCGGTGACCGAGACATCCCGGATGACCCTGGCCCAGGTCGAGGCCACCGCCCGCGCCGCACACACCGGTCAGACCGACAAGGCGGGACGGCCCTACGCCGAACACCTTTGGGCCGTGGCGGAGGGCGTACGGGCGCGGGGCGGCGACGAGGAACAGATCGCGGCGGCCTGGCTGCACGACGCGGTCGAGGACGACGCCCTCTCCGTGGAGTGGCTGCGGGGGGCCGGCTTGAGCAGCCGTACGAAGGACATCGTGCTTGCGGTCACCAAACGGGCCGGGGAGCCGCCGGAGGCGTACGCCGCGCGGATCCTCGCCACGCCCGGCGCGCTGCTGGTGAAGGAGTCGGACCTGGCGCACAACGCGGACCCGGCCCGGCTCGCGGTCCTCGACGAGGCGACCCGGAAACGACTGACCGAGAAGTATGCACGGATGCGCGCACTTCTCGGTCTCGTCGGATGAATCCCGTTCTGAGGGTCAGGCGTTGACCTTCTCGCGTTCGCGTTCGCGCCGCTCGGCGCTCTGGCGTTCGCGGGCCAGCTCGGCCGCGTCCCGCTTGAACGCCCAGGCCATCTTCGGCTCCATCGCGAACCGGAAGACGCGCTGCACCGGCTTGGTGCACAGCACCGTCACGACGGCGGCCGCGAGGGCGGTCACGAGGATCGCACCGGCCGGATGGTGCAGCCAGGAGGCCTCGAACCAGCCCTGGTAGTCGCCGGCCTTCACCAGGAAGCCGTGCAGCAGGTAGCCGTAGAGCGTGCCGGCGCCGAGGGCGGTGAACCACATGTGGCGGCGCGGCACCCAGGCGAAGAAGCAGGCGGTCAGCACCAGGGAGCAGCCGAACATGGCGAGCACCATGACCGGGCCGGTCCACCACGGCGCGCCCAGTTCCTGCGCGGCGTCCCGGTGGTAGAACCACGCGGTGTTCATGCGCGGCACCGCCCACCAGCTGAAGGCCAGGGCGGCGGCGAACACGGGCACCGAGGCGATCCGTACCGCACGCGTGCGCACCATGTGGAAGTGCTCGGGCTTCATGACCAGGCCCAGCACGAAGAACGGCAGGAACTGCAGGACGCGCTGCAGATCCAGGTCGTCACCGATCTCCGGGGTGACGGTCGCCAGCATGGCGAGACCCAGCGCGAGCGGCAGCGGCCGGCGCACCAGGTTCCAGATGGGGGTGGTCAGCCGCCAGACGAACAGCGCGACCAGGAACCAGGTCAGGTACCAGGGGTCGAGGAGGCTGATCTCCTGGTGCGGGTCGTTGTCGATGACCCGCTTGAACAGGGGATAGGCCGTCTCGAAGATGATGTACGGCACGGCGACGCCGGTGATCAGGCGCTTCAGCCGGTCGGGCCGCATGTCGAAACTGCGCGAGAAGTAGCCGGAGATGATGATGAACGCCGGCATGTGGAACGCGTAGACGACCTGGTACGCCGCCTCGAGTATCCGGCTGTCGCCCTTGAGCGGCTCCCAGGCGTGGCCCATGGCCACCAGCACGATCGCCAGGTACTTCGCGTTGTCGAAGAACGCGTCGCGCTGCTTGCCGTTCTGCTTCTTCTGCGTGCTCTGCGGCGAGCGAGGGCTCGGCACTCCGTCGGCCGGCGGCTGTGCCGGGGGAAGTGGCGCCCTGCGGTCGCCGTTCGGTCGCAGCGAGTTCGTCACAGACCCTCCCACCAAGAGCTCGGGGAGACGATCCGGGACCTCGCTGCGCGTGCGGGGGACGAGGCAGCGTGGAACATCTGAGGCACCCTAGCGTTCCCTGCGGCTATTCGTAAAACGTCGGAAGTGATTCCTGGCTATTCGCTGCGGGTACCCCGGACGACGGGTAGTTGTCGGCGCAGTCGGCGTGATGGCCAACACATCGTCCGGTGGCGGATTGTGTGCACCGACTGGGCCTTGCTTGTCGTGATACTTCCGGACTAAGCGACGCATAAGACCAGCAGGCGACTCCAGCGGAATGTCCGCTTCGGGTCTCTTCGACCTCTGATTTGCAGGGCTGTTGCCGGCTTGTGGCTGCAATTCGAATTAGCTGCGAACGCGTTGTGTGGAGACGGAAACCATTCGGCCGAATTCCCTGTGCGGGTGGTTCGTCGAATTGCCGTGCGACTCCCCGGGGTTGGGCCCTCGCGCACAGGCGGCGCACACGGGTGGCGGCAACACGTGTGTGGTCGATGTGTCACCGGCCGCATAGGCCGGGCGCGTTGGTGGCACGATGGTTCTGGCGGGGGTGCGCGGGGTTGCGTCCCGGCCCGGGAGAGCGGACCGACCGAGGGTGTGATCAGTTGTGGCCATTTCACTGTCTGTGGTGGTGCTGTTGGCAATCATCCTTGTGGTGTTGCTGAGAGGGGGGTCCCTCAAGGCAGGGCCGGCGATCGTCGCGGTCCTCTTCGGCTTCTTCCTCGCCTCGACCGGCATGGCCGACGACATCCAGCGGTTCCTCAACTCGATAGCGGAGACCATCAACTCCATCAGCTTCTGACCGGGGGCGGGAGCGTCCCTGCCGCGCCCCGCACTGCGGGCCCGGTGCAGGGCCGGGTTACGCTCGCCCCGACCACAGGACGGTGCGTGACGGGGGGAACGTACGGGATGGCGCTGCGCGATTCCGACCCGGCGGAGGTGGGTGGCTACCGCATCGAGGACCGCCTCGGCTCCGGCGGCATGGGTGTGGTCTACCTGGCCCGCTCAGCCTCCGGCCGACGCCTCGCGATCAAGGTCGTGCACAGCCAGTACGCCGACGACGACGAATTCCGCACCCGTTTCCGCCGCGAGGTGGCCGCCGCCCGCCAGGTGAGCGGCGCCTTCACGGCACCCGTCGTGGACGCCGACGCCGACGCCACATATCCCTGGATGGCCACCCTCTACATACCGGGCGCGGACCTCGGCACCCATGTCCGCGAGCACGGCCCGCTCCCGCTGCCCCGCCTGCGCGGCCTCGCCGCCGGCCTCGCCGAGGCGCTGCGCGACATCCACCGCGCCGGAGTCGTCCATCGCGACCTGAAGCCGGCCAACGTGATGCTCGCCGAGGACGGCCCCCGCGTCATCGACTTCGGCATCTCCCGCGCCGCCGAGTTCGCCGCCTCCGACGTCCTCACCCAGACCGGCCGCGTCATGGGCACCCCGCCCTTCATGTCCCCGGAGCAGTTCGCCGCCCCCCAGGACGTCGGCCCCGCCGCCGACATGTTCTCCCTCGGCTCGGTCCTCACCTACGCCGCCACCTGCCGCGGCCCCTTCGACAGCCCGAGCCCGTACGAGACGGCCCTGCGAGTCGTCGAGGGTGAGCCGGACCTCACCGGCGTCCCCGACGAACTGCTGCCGTTCATCCGCCTCTGCCTGGAGAAGCACCAGAAGTCCCGCCCCGCCGCGGGCGAACTGTTCACCCTGTTCCGCGAGGGCGGCCCCCCCCGGCCCGCGCCTCGAGCACGGCGCCGCGGCGCGCCCCGTACGCCAGTGGCCCGGCGCACGGCCGACCGAGCCGG
>NZ_JBEXSH010000847.1:0-3912 GCF_040613555.1 Streptomyces sp. NPDC006265 | reverse complement strand
GTGGACGCCGACCTGGCCCGCGCGCGCGACCTCGTCGAGCGGCTGGCACCCGAACTGTCCGGGGTGGAGCTGCTCACCTCGACCGACGCGTCCTCCGCGGTCCGGCAGGCCGAGATCGTCTGCTGCGCGACCAACGCCACCAGCCCGCTCTTCCCGGAGTCGGCGCTGCCCGCGCAGGTGCACGTCAACGCCATCGGCGCGTACCGCCCCACCATGCGCGAGCTGCCCGACGAACTGCTCGCCTCCGGCACCGTGGTCGTCGACGAACTCGATGCGATCCTGGAGGAGTCCGGCGAGATCATCCACGCGATCGAAGCCGGGGCCATCACCAGGGAAGCCCTCACCGCGCTCGGCACCGCGCTGACCGCCCCCACCTGCGATCACGGCAAGCGGACCGTCTTCAAGTCCGTCGGTGTCGCCGCACAGGACTGGGCCATCGCCCGGCTCCTGGCCGACAAGTTCCTCGCCTGACCTCCGGTACACCCGGTCCGCGATCCGCAGGAAGGACAACGAGACAACGATGACAGACAACGCAGTGATCGTCGGTGCGGGCGTGGTCGGACTCGCCACCGCCCACCGGCTCGCGCAGGACGGCCTGACCGTCACCGTGGTCGACGCGGCACGCGCCGGTGCGGCCGGAGCCTCCGTCCACAACGCCGGGTGGATCGTTCCGATCATGTCGACTCCCGTGCCCGCGCCGGGGATGCTCGGCAAGGCCCTGCGGTGGATGGCCCGCAGGGACAGCCCCCTGTACGTCCGCCCGTCCCCCCGTCCCGAGCATGTGCGCTTCATGATCAACATGCTGCGCCACTGCAACCCGCGGGCCTTCGCACACGGCGTCGAGGCACTCACCTCCCTCAACGAACGCACGCTTGAACTCTTCGACGAGTACGAGAAGGACGGCATCCGCTTCGAGCACCACCGCGTGGGCCAGCTCCTGGCCTTCACCACCCGGCACACCATGGAGGAGTACCGGGCGGCGACAGCCCCCATGGAGCGCATCGGCCACACCGCTGTCCCCCGGACCGGCGACGAACTCCGTGACCTCGAACCCGCGCTGGGCAAGCAGGTACTCGCCGGCCTGCACTGCCCGCAGGAACGGCATGTCGACCCCGCGAGTCTGGTCAAGGGCCTGGAAGACCGCTGCCGGGAACTGGGAGTCCGGTTCCTGTACGACAGCCCGGTCACCGGCGTCGGGACCCGGGGCCGCACCGTGACCTCGGTGCTCGCCGGAGGCGACGAGGTCCCCGGCGACCTGTTCGTCCTCGCGGCCGGAGTGCACACCGGCCCGCTGTCCCGGCTGGCCGGGCACCCCCTGCCCATCCGGCCCGGCAAGGGCTACGGGTTCGACGACACCAGCGGTGCGGTGAACCTGCGGCACTCGGTGTACCTCGGCGAGGCCAAGGTGGCCGTCACCCCGCTGTCGAACCGGCTCCGGTTCGCCGGAACCATGGAGTTCGGCAGCTCCGACGCCACCATCGACCGCCATCGGCTGCGCGGCATCGCCGACGCCGCCCACACGTACCTGCCCGACTTCCCCCTGGAGCCGCAGCCACAAGGCTGGACGGGGCTGCGACCGATGACGCCCGACGGGCTGCCGGTCGTCGGGCCGCTGCCGGGCAAGGACAACGTGCTGGTGGCGAGCGGTCACAGCATGCTCGGCGTGACCCTGGCGCCGGTGACGGCGGACATCATCTCCGGGGAGGTCTCCGGAGACCGGCCGTCGGCCGACATCGCTCGCCCCTTCGACCCCGGCCGGTTCGCCCCACAGCGTCGCCGGAGCCCGGCGGGCGGTTGACGGGAGCCAGTTTCGGCAACGCGGCGAGGTGCGGTGCCAGGCCGCGCGACCCGGACGGGCAAAGTGAAAGGACCCCTAACCGATGACGGGATTGCGCCAGGCCACCGGGGCGCGGCCGCGTCGCCGACCCGGGCAACGTCACGATCGCCGGCCAGTCGGCGGGCGCGGCCTCGGTGCTCGGTCACGTGTGCTACCGCTGTCGAAGGTCCTCTTCCACCGGGCCGTCCGGGAGTCCGGCGCCTTTCACCCGAAGGACGCGCAGATCGGCGTACTGGCCACGTCCTACCGCACCGAGGCGCGCGCCGAGGAACTGGGCGCCGTCTGGATGACGCGGGTCGGCGCAAGCACGATCGACGAGGCGCGGAGCCTGTCCACCGACGCGCTGCTGACCGGCATCGGCGACAACGACAGCGACATCCCCGCCAACTCCAACCTCGGCGGACGCAACCCGCCCGTGTGGCGGCCGGTGCTCGACGGCTGGATGCCGCCGCGGACCTATCGGGACACGCTCCGGTCCGGACGGCACAACGATGTGCCGGTCATCAACGGCAACAACCGGACGAGAACGGCGCGTCGCTCACTCTGGCCAAGTCCGCGGCGGGTTCGCGTCCTGGGCCGAGGCGGCCTACGCGTCACTCGCCGACGAGTTCCTCGGCCTGTACCCCGTGATCGGTGACAGCGAGGGCGGCCCGCAGGCCATCACCTCCCTCCAGGACCGGGACCGGGTGTCGGCGCGGCCGGTGCCTTCAGCGGTGGTCCGCCACCGACGCCCGGTCGCGGACGGTCATGCAACTCGGCGACGGCTGGGGGCGGATCGCCGTGGCCGACCCGGACAAGGCGGACTTCTTCCGCCGTTTCTTCTCCCTCCAGCCCAACTGGTGAAGCGACTCAAGGGCTTCGAGGAGGAAACGATGGGCAACGTCAATCTCAACCGCCGCACATTCATCGGCGGTACGGTCGCCGCCGCCGCGCTCGCCGGCTCCCTGTTCCCCGCCAACGCCGCCGCCGCCGACAAGAAGGGCGGATCGCAGACCTGTGGGCCGGGGCCGGCAAGGCGGCGATCAGCATCCCGTCCAAGGCCCTGCCGACACGGCGCGACAGGTTCAGCACCGTCCACGACGACCTGTACGCCCACGTCCTGCTGGTGCGCAACGGCGACACCACAGTCGCCTTCGCCGTGTACGACCTGACGGGCATCCAGAACACCGCCGTGATGACCTCCATCAATTCGATCGTCAACGAGGTGGCGGGTGTTCCGGCCGACAACTTCCTGATCTCGGTCACGCACTCGTTCTCTTCCAGAACAACCTCCTGACCGCCACCAAGAGCGCCGCGGCCGCGACCTTCAACAGCCTGCAGCCGGCCAGGGTCGGCTACGGCATCGGCAAGGCCGACGTGAAGGTCAACCGGAACGTCCAGACCGCCGACGGCTGGTGGCTGGGCACCGGCGAGACCCTGCCCTCGGACAAGGGCGTGCGCGTGACGCGATTCGACGAGCTGGACGGGAACCCCTTCGCGATCATGGCCAACTACGACGTGCAGTCGGTGGTCATGATGGACCCGGTGATGGCGGACAGCTCGCTGCCCATCACCTCCGCCTGGCGGGCTGGACCGTGGCCCACGTCGAGAGCCAGTACGGCGGCGTGACCGGGTTCTTCCTGGGCGGCACCACCGGCGACCAGTTCCCGGCGTTCAGACCCAAGCGCTACACCATCGACAAGGACCGCGACCGGTCGCAGACGGACGCGAAGGACGCCGGCTGGATCCTGCTCACCGTCCACAGCGAACGGCTGGATACCGAAGTGGTCCGCGTCGCCGGGATGATCGACACCTCACGCGGCCGCGGCGCGACCGTACGCCTGCTCGTCGACGCGGTGACCGCGGACAAGGTCGTCGAAGGACACCCCGCCGGCCCCGCCACGAGCTAGTGCCGCGACGGGCAACGTTCGCCCCGTCACGACGCCCGGCACGCTCCCCCACGCTCTCGACCGCTCGAGCAGGGGGGGTACCCCCACTCGGCGCACCGGCCGAAACCCCGAGTACGTCCAGTACGAGGGCTTCCGGCCGGCACGCCGAGAGCACGCACCAAACGCCGCTCCTCAACGGGCAAACGT
>NZ_JBEXSH010000846.1:0-3923 GCF_040613555.1 Streptomyces sp. NPDC006265 | reverse complement strand
GTTGCCCGCCGGTGCGGCTGGAGCATACGAAAACGCCTCGCTAGGCCCGGGCTGAGCGATATCGGCTTCGAGGATGCAGCCCACCAGCGCCAGCGGCCTCAGTCCGGGCGCTCCCGGTTCCAGCACAGCCGATTCCCGGCGGACACGGCCGAACACGGGGCGAGCACCTGCCAACATGCACCGCAGGAGTCGGCCAGGACCGTGGAGCTATGCCTCATCCGACCTGTCGTCGACGGCGCTCGGCATCCCCAGCTCGGCGAGGAGTCGGGCGCGCTCCTCGGCGGTCCTCATCGGGCCGGTGTACGGGCGTTCCCTCCATGACGGCCGCGGGCTTGCGTTCTCGGGCTGGGCGTACGTCTCGGCCAGCCGCGTCTGCAGTTCGGCCTGCGGGTGGGGCACGTCGGCCATCGGGTCCTCGGTGTCGTAGTCGGCCGGGGCCTGGTTGACGATGACCGTGGTCTCGTACGGCTCGTCGACCCAGTCGCCGTGCAGGTACCAGCCGCCGGCGAGAAGTGCTGCGGTGGCTGCGGCCTTCGCCTCGTCGCGGTCACCCGCCGACAGAACGTCGAGGGTTTCCTCCAGTTCGAGGTCTGCGGTGACGTCGACCTCCCAGTACCCCTCGGAGGCCAGGGCCGGGTCGTCCTCGCCGACGCGTTCGTCGGCCTGGACGGTGAGATGCATCTGCGGGCCCTCGACCCAGGTCAGGTGAGCGCGGTGCTGGACGTCGGCCATGGTGGTGGTTCCCTTCGCGGCGGTACGGGGGTGTGGTCCGTACCCGCGCACGCGGGAGAATCCGGCTCCCGGAAAGGGCCGATGGCCTACAGCGGCCGTGCCGTGTAGATGTGCTTCGCCTCGGGCCGCGAGGCCGTCCCGAGGCGCGTCCCCTGGTTCAGGGGTCTACGTGGAAGGCGGCGCCTCGGCCTTCCACGACACAGAAGTTATCAGCACAGGTTCGGATGTTCGGGCGGCTTCGACGACCCTGTCCGCAGGAGCGTTCGCGGGGCTTTCAGAAGGGTTCGGCGGCCGCCAGGAGGTACTGCGGCAGGTAGGGGGAGTCCACGCGGATGGTCCAGCCGCGGCGGCGGGCGTGGCAGGCCAGGGCGAGGACGTCGAGGTTGACGGAGACTTCGGGGCCGTCGGCGCGGTCTGCGACCTCGTAGTAGGCGCGGTGGGTTTCGAGTGCGTCGGCCAGGGCGAGGTTGAAGCTCTCCTCGTCGCCTTCCACGAGCTGCGACAGCAGTACGGCCGGCGGCATCGCGAAGCCCCAGTCTTTGGCCTTCTCCGCCTCGTGCAGCGCCCGCTGTGCGGCGGCTTCGGGCTCGGCGCCCTTGAGGTAGGCGTGGAGGGCTTCGCGGTACGCGGTGAACGCGGAGCCGTCCGGGCCGGCGAAGGTAGGGCCGGTGAGCACCAGGGGGGCGAGGTCCTCGCGCACGCCGGTGATCAGGGCGAAGGCGACGGCCGTCTGCCAGTACCCGGGGCCGGCTTCCCTCGCCCGCGTGGCCGGGTAGCGCAGGGTGCGGCCGCCGATGGACACCTCGACTTCGGTGTCAGGCTCGGCCAGTGCGATGCGGAACAGGGCCGCCCCCGTCTGAGAGGCCAGCCGGAGAGTGGCGAGCTGAGCGTCCGCGATGTCACCGGGGTTCCCCGACCGCCACCAGAACAGGCGCTGCTGGTCCTCCAGGACGCTGGCCAGACGCCACACCGGGAGGGGCTTGCCGTCGACGGGGGTGAACGCCTCCTGGAGGTGTTCCTCGTACATGGCCTCGATCCGCTGGATCCCGTCCCGCTCGCAGGCCGGCCGCTCCACTACCAGCGGGCGGGCGGTGAGCGCTGCGACAGCGTCCGGCCGCCGGTCCCGGCCGAACCCCGCGACCCTCGGTCCCCGCGTCTCGAAGCCGGTGACCAGCGCGTGCGGGAGGTAGTCCGTGCGGACGGCCGGCGCCCAGCCCAGCGTCCGGTACGCGAGCGCCGCGAAGGCGATGGGGACGAGCGGGAGAAGGCTGCTCGGGGAAGCCTTGGGGCCGTGCAGGCCGGCTTCCCGGGTCAGCAGACCGGCCAGAGCGCTGTCGAACGCCTCCTTGTCCTCAGCGGCCAGGGCCCGCAGTGTCCGCAGCGCTGCGGTGTTCAACTGGTCCAGCAGAGGCTCACCCGTCTCCTCGGCGCGGATGCGGATCCGGTCCAGGGCCGCGTCGACAGCGGTGAGCTTGGCCCGCGCGCTCGGCGGGTACTCCTCGTCATCGCCCGTGTCGTCCAGGACCACGGCCGTCAGGCCTGTGGCGAGTTCGCCAAGCGGCGTTCCCTTGGCCTGCTCGGCGAACCTCTGCCGGGCGAAATGGAAGGCCTCGCCGTGCCATTTCGCCTTGTCCCGAAGCACCGCCAGGCACAGCGCGTCGATCCAGTCCCCCGGTGTGACCACCTCCTTGGGGGCGTCGTCACCCGGGTCGTAGGTCATGCCGAAGTTCACGTACTCCAGGAAGACGTTGAATGTGCAGTGCGGGTGGTACGCGGCGTAGGCGACGGCCCCTGCCGCGGCCTCGGAGGCGTCCTTGAGGGCGGCTTTGGCCTCCGAGGAGTCGAGACCGGGTGTCTCGACGGAGAGGGCGCCCAGGTAGTCGAGGAACTCCTCCGCGATCGACTGCCATTCGTACGTCGCCATCCGGCCGGCCCTCGACATGGAGTGCACCTGACCTCCGATGCGGTTCGTGAAGTCCTCACGCGCTGCCGACAAGGCCGTCCCACCCACCTGGTGACGCTCTATTCGCACTGCTCTGCTCCTTGATCGATTGCAGTCACAGCCTAGGGGCGGCATCTGACAGGACGGCGGTACGACCCCGGGAGCGGATCGGACGGGCTGAGCGCGGCGCGGCCCGGGCACAGTACGGGCCGGCCCCGGCTCCAGTGGCCTCCTCCGCCGATGCCCGCAGGGAGGAAGTTCGCGCGGGGAGGATCGGTGCGCCGGGAGGGGCGAGGACGTCGTCGGGGCCTTGAGCGATGAGGTCCTGGGCGGCCGCGTGCGGGCGCGTCGCTGGACTCGTGGACGTCGGGTTCAGATATGGCGAAGGGCCCGGACGGATCCGGGCCCTTCGGTCAGTAGCGGGGACAGGATTTGAACCTGCGACCTCTGGGTTATGAGCCCAGCGAGCTACCGAGCTGCTCCACCCCGCGTCGGTGACGCCACTCTACAGTGGGCTGAGGGGGGTGGCGTGTATTTTCGGGTGTCAGCCGCGGCGGACGATGTTCTCGGCCTGGGGGCCCTTCTGGCCCTGGGTCACGTCGAAGGTGACCTGCTCGCCTTCGTTGAGCTCGCGGAAGCCGTTGCCGGAGATGTTGGAGTAGTGCGCGAAGACGTCCGGTCCGCCGTCGTCCTGAGAGATGAAGCCGAAGCCCTTCTCGGCGTTGAACCATTTCACGGTGCCGCTGGCCATGCTGCTTGTCCTTCGATGTCGCCGGGTGCTTCCCGGTTGGTCTGGAGGTGGAGCCGTCCGTCACCGGAAGGCGTCCGCCGTCCGTTCTACCCCGTGGGCGGCGCGTCTATCCTGCTCCGCGTGGTCACGGCATGCCGCTGTGCTGTGAGTCCGGGGCCCCATGCCTCCCGGTGATGAGCCGCTGCCCGTGCGCGGCGGGCTACTTGCCCTTGGCGGCTTCCTTGAGCTTGGAGCCCGCGGAGACCTTCACGCTGTAGCCGGCCGGGATGTCGATCGGGTCGCCGGTCTGCGGGTTGCGAGCGGTGCGAGCGGCACGGTGGGTGCGCTCGAAGGTCAGGAAGCCGGGGATGGTGACCTTCTCGTCGCCCTTGGCGACGATGTCGCCGACGGTCCCGGCGAGTGCGGCCAGGACGGCGTCGGCGTCCTTGCGGGTGACCTCGGCTCGCTCGGCGAGGGCTTCGATCAGCTCACTGCGGTTCATGTGCGGTACTCCGTGCT
>NZ_JBEXSH010000845.1:0-3924 GCF_040613555.1 Streptomyces sp. NPDC006265 | reverse complement strand
TGCCGGCCGGTGCCGTAGGCCCAGCGGGTGTCGTCGTCGTGTCCCTCGGCGAGGGTCATGTAGACGTGGTCGTCGCTCATGCCCTCTCCTTCAGATGTGCGGGACGTCTTCGGGGATGTCGTAGAACGTCGGGTGCCGGTAGACCTTGTCGGCGCTGGGCTCGAAGAACGGGTCCTTCTCGTCGCGGGTGGAGGCGGCGATGTGCTCCGAGCGCACGACCCAGATGCTCACGCCCTCGTTGCGCCGGGTGTACAGGTCGCGGGCGTGGGTGAGCGCCATGCGGTCGTCGGCGGCGTGCAGCGATCCCACGTGGACGTGGTTCAGGCCGCGCTTGCCGCGTACGAACACCTCGTACAGCGGCCAGTCCTGCTTGTCGGCGGTCATGCCACCGCTCCCTTCCGCTCGCGGGCCGCCTGCTTGGCCGCGTGGGCCGTGGCCGCCTCGCGCACCCAGGTGCCCTCCTCGTGGGCCGTGCGGCGCCGTTCCGTCCGCTGGTCGTTGCACGGGCCGTCGCCCTTGATGACCCGCATCAGCTCGTCCCAGTCGGGCGTGCCGAAGTCGTGGTGGCCGCGCTCCTCGTTCCAGCGCAGCTCCGGGTCGGGGAGCGTCACGCCGAGCTTCCCGGCCTGCGGGACGGTCATGTCGACGAAGCGCTGCCGCAGTTCGTCGTTGCTGTGCCGCTTGATCTTCCAGGCCATGGACTGCGCGGAGTTGGGAGAGGCGTCGTCGGGCGGGCCGAACATCATCAGTGACGGCCACCACCAGCGGTTCACGGCGTCCTGCACCATCTCGCGCTGCTCCGGGGTGCCGCGCATCATCGTCATCAGCAGCTCGTAGCCCTGCCGCTGGTGGAACGACTCCTCCTTGCAGATCCGCACCATGGCGCGCGCGTACGGCCCGTAGGACGAGCGGCACAGCGGCACCTGATTGCAGATCGCGGCGCCGTCCACGAACCAGCCGATCACCCCGACGTCCGCGAAGCTCAGCGTCGGGTAGTTGAAGATCGACGAGTACTTCTGGCGGCCCTCGATGAGCCGTCCGGTCAGATCGGCGCGGTCGGCGCCCAGCGTCTCCGCCGCCGAGTACAGGTACAGCCCGTGCCCGGCCTCGTCCTGGACCTTGGCGAAGAGAATGGCCTTGCGGCGCAGCGACGGTGCGCGGGTGATCCACTCGCCCTCCGGCTGCATGCCGATGATCTCCGAGTGCGCGTGCTGTGCGATCTGCCGGATCAGTGTCTTCCGGTAGCCCTCCGGCATCCAGTCGCGCGGCTCGATCCGCTGATCCCGCGCGATCGTCGCGTCGAAGTGCTGCTGGAGATCCGGCTCGGCGCCGTCCGTCCCCGCGGGGCTGGAGCGTGTCGTATCCATCCGTCCCACTTCCCAACCGACCATTCGTTCGGTACATCGTAGGACACGCCGACGCGCCTTGGTAAGACCCCTTGGACAAGTCCTGGACTCTTGACAGGCGTCGAAGCGGCTGGATTACATGACAACGCCAGCTAACCGAATGTTCGGTCGGTCCATGAGGTGGTGCGAGAAGTGACCCATGCCGCTGACGCGACGCCGCCCGCGAAGGCGATGTTCGCCGCGGACGAGGCCTCCCGCGGGCTCGGAATCGAGCTGCGGGAGCAGGGCGCAGGGACCGCCACGCTGCGGATGACCGTGACCCCGGCGATGGTGAACGGCCATGGCATCGTCCACGGCGGCTATGTCTTCCTGCTCGCCGACAGCGCCTTCGCCTGCGCCTGCAACAGCCACGGCCCGGTGACCGTCGCGGCGGGCGCCGACATCACCTTCGTGGCCCCCGCGTACGAGGGCGACGAACTCGTGGCCCGGGCCGAGGAGCGCACCCGCTACGGGCGCAGCGGCCTCTACGACGTGACGGTCCGGCGGGGCGACGAGGTGATCGCGGAGTTCCGGGGCCGCAGCCGCAGCATCAGGAGCACGAGGTCGGAGGAATGCTAGATGACCAGCGAGACGACGGCCTCCGGGGCCACCAGACCCGGGGGACAGCGGTGCGGCGAGCCCCTCCCCCACGATCTGCTCGACGACACGGAGCGCCTGACGCGCGAGCAGCTGCGGGAGCTCCAGCTCGACCGCCTGCGCCGGAGCCTGCGGCACGCCTACGAGAACGTGGAGACGTACCGGAAGAAGTTCGACGCGGCCGGGGTGTCCCCCGACGACTGCGGCTCGCTGGAGGACCTCGCCCTGTTCCCCTTCACCACGAAGGCCGACCTCAGGGACACCTACCCCTTCGGCATGTTCGCCGTCCCGATGGACCGGGTGCGGCGCGTGCACGCCTCCAGCGGCACCACCGGCCGCCCCACCGTGGTCGGCTACACGGAGCACGACCTGTCGATGTGGGCGGACCTCGTCGCCCGCTCGATCCGCGCCGCCGGCGGGCGCCCGGGCCACAAGGTGCACATCTCCTATGGGTACGGGCTGTTCACCGGCGGTCTCGGCGCGCACTACGGCGCGGAGCGCGCCGGCTGTCTGGTGATCCCGGCCTCCGGGGGCATGACCGCGCGCCAGGTGCAGATCATCCAGGACTTCCGGCCCGAGATCATCATGGTCACCCCGTCCTACATGCTCACCCTGCTCGACGAGTTCGAGCGCCAGGGCCTGGACCCGCGCGCGAGCAGCCTGCGCGTGGGCATCTTCGGTGCCGAGCCGTGGACGGAGGAGATGCGCCGCGAGATCGAGGAGCGGATGGACATCCACGCCGTCGACATATACGGCCTGTCCGAGGTGATCGGGCCGGGTGTCGCCCAGGAGTGCGTGGAGACCAAGGACGGGCTGCACGTGTGGGAGGACCACTTCTACCCCGAGGTCGTCGACCCCCTCACGGGTGAGGTGCTGCCCGAGGGTGAGGAGGGCGAGCTGGTCTTCACGTCCCTGACCAAGGAGGCCCTGCCGGTCATCCGATACCGGACCCGCGACCTGACCCGGCTGCTGCCCGGCACGGCCCGTCCCGCGTTCCGCCGCATCGAGAAGATCACCGGCCGCTGCGACGACATGATCATCCTGCGTGGGGTGAACGTCTTCCCCAGCCAGATCGAGGAGATCGTGCTGCGTACGCCCGGCGTCGCCCCGCACTTCCAGATCCAGCTGACCCGGCGCGGCCGCATGGACCACATGACCGTCCGCGTCGAGACCCGCCCCGGCACCGGCCCCGAGCAGCGCGAAGCGGCGGCCGGGACGATCGCCAAGGCCGTCAAGGACGGCATCGGCATCACCGCCGACGTGACGATCGTCGAACCGGAGACCCTGGAGCGCTCCCTCGGCAAACTCCGCCGGGTCAAGGACCTGCGCGAGGCGTGAACCGGACCGGCCGCGGCGGCTCTCAAGGGCAGCACTTCGCCTCGGGCACCGGAGCGAGAACGCTCGTCTCGGGGGCCGCTGCATCGGCTTCTGCTCCTGTGAGGCGTGCGGCCGGCTTGCGGATGAGGAGCAGGGCCGCGTCGTCGTGCAGCCGGCCGCCCACATGGGCCAGCAGTTCGTCGTGGAGCGCGCCCAGGGTGTGGGACGGCTCGTGGGAGACGTGCCGGCGCAGGCCTTCGGCCAGGGGATAGAAGGCGCGGCCGCCGTCGCGGGCCTCGGTGACGCCGTCGGTGTAGAGCAGCAGCTGGTCGCCGTCGGCGAACGGGAGCACCTGGAGCCCCGGGGTATGGCCCGTGAGGGCGCGCAGTCCGAGGGGCGGGGCCGGGTGTGCGGGCTCGACCGTGCTGATGCTCCCGGAGGCGCTCACCAGCAGCGGGGGGTTGTGCCCGCAGTTCACCACCTCCAGATGCCCGGCCCGCGGGTATCCGGCGACGACGGCGGTGACGAAGGAGGCGCTCATCCTGGTCGTCACCGCCGTGTCGATCGTCGCGGTGAACATGTTCGAGGGCGTGCTCATCGGTCTGGCTCTGTCGGTCGTCAAGAC
>NZ_JBEXSH010000844.1:0-3926 GCF_040613555.1 Streptomyces sp. NPDC006265 | reverse complement strand
GCAACCCCGACATCCGCGATGCGGCGAAGAAGGCCGACCGCCGCTTGAAAGGGCTGCGAACCAACGTTCAGCGGGGCGACGGTCATCGCGATCAGCGCGTTCGCCGCGCTCGGCGGCTTCCTGTTCCTGTCGACGCTGTACCTGCAGAACGTCCGCGGTCTGACCGCCCTGGAGGCGGGCCTGTGGATGCTGCCGATGGCGGTTCCGACGTTCCTGTGCGCACCGCTGTCGGGCCGCCTCGTGGGCACGCGCGGCCCGCGCCTGCCCCTGCTCATCGCGGGCTTCGCGATGACGACGAGCGGTGTCCTGTTCGCCGCGTTCGAGGCCGAGACCTCGAACGTCACGCTCTTCGCCGGCTACGTCCTGTTCGGCATCGGTTTCGGTTTCGTCAACGCGCCCATCACCAACACCGCGGTGTCCGGCATGCCGCGCGCCCAGGCGGGCGTCGCCGCGGCGGTCGCCTCCACGAGCCGGCAGCTCGGGCAGACGCTGGGGGTGGCCGTGGTGGGCGCGGTGCTCGCCTCGGGCGTCGGCTCGTCCCCGTACCGGGAGGTGTTCGTGTCCGCGGCACGGCCCGGGTGGTGGATCCTCGCCCTGTGCGGGTTCGCGGTGCTGGCGCTCGGGGCGGTGACGAACGGGCGGTGGGCCCGGGGGACCGCCGAGCGGGCCGCGGCGAGGCTGGAGAACGCGAAGGTGCGGCAGGCCGTCGGGGCGAACGGCTGAGACTCGTCACGGCGCGGCCGACCGTTGCCGGCCGACGGGTCCTCGGTCGGCCGGTGGCACCCCCGCTACACCGTGGCCGCCGCCCGCCGCACAGCGATCTCCCGCAGCCGTTCCAGCCGCTCCCGTGACTCCCCGTCCGCCGGTACGTACGTCACCATCCGCGGCCCCGTCCCCGGCGTCAGCCACAGGTCCGTGTGGTCGACGGTGACGCGGCCCACGTGGCGGTTGAGGAACTCCTTGCGTTTGGTGCGGTGGGACACGACCTCGTGGCGGTCCCAGGCCGTGCGGAACGCGGGGGACTCCGCGTGCAGACGGTCGAGGAGCATCCTCCAGGCTGGCTCGGCGAGATGGCCGGCCATCGTGGCGCGGAAGCGGGCGGCCATGAGGCGCTGGGTCTCCTCCAGGTGCACGAGCGAGGACTGCCATTCGGCGTGCGTGTAGGACAACAGCATGCAGTTGCGGTCCTCGGGCGGGACCGTGTCCAGGTCGCACAGCAGCAGCCCGTACGTGCGGTTGTGGGCGAGGATGTCGTACCGGCTGTTCTGCAGGCACGCCGGGAACGGCTCGACCTGCTCCAGCAGCACCCGCATCGCCGGTGTGACCGACGGGCAGGTGGTCGCCGGGGTCGGATCGGCGGCCCCGGCCAGCCGGAACAGGTGGGCGCGCTCACTGGGGTCGAGCAGCAGGGCGCGGGCGAGCGCGTCGAGCACCTGCACGGAGACCTGGATGTCGCGGGCCTGCTCCAGCCACGTGTACCAGGTGACGCCCACCGCCGAGAGCTGGGCGACCTCCTCGCGACGCAGACCCGGCGTGCGGCGCCGGCGGCCCCGGGGCAGACCGACCTGCTCGGGGGCGATCCGCTCCCGGCGGCTGCGCAGGAACGCCGACAGCTCGTGCCGGCGGACATCCGCGTCGCGGGGCGCCTCGGGGGTGCGCGGCGTCGTCTCACGCGCCATCGTCGTCATGGTCTCCAGCCTGCCGCCGTCCGGACCCTGTTTCCAGGTGGTGCCGCTACCAGGATAAGGACACTCTGGTACCAGCCTGAGTGACGTCGCAGGCTCGGGAGCGTGACCACCGAATCCCTCGCCCCCAGTCCCGTACGTTCCCCCGCCGCGCCGTCACCCGCGCTCGGCGGTCTCGGGCTGTTCGCCGTGCTGCTGGCCGCGGCCCTGCCCCTCGTCGACTTCTTCATCGTCAACGTCGCCCTGCCCACCATCGGCACCGACCTCGCCGCGGGCGAGTCGGTCCTGGAACTCGTCGTCGCCGGGTACGGGGTGTCGTACGCCGTCCTGCTGGTCCTCGGGGGCCGGCTCGGCGACCTGTTCGGCCGGCGGCGGCTGTTCCTCGCCGGCATGGCCGCCTTCGGGCTGACATCGCTGGCCTGCGGGCTGGCGCCGGACGCCTGGTCGCTGGTCGCGGCCCGGGTCGCGCAGGGCGCGTCGGCCGCCGCGATGCTGCCCCAGGTACTCGCCACGATCCAGGCGACCACGACCGGCCCCCGGCGCGCCAAGGCCATGGGCCTCTACGGCGCGACCGCCGGGCTGTCGATGGTGGCCGGGCAGATCCTGGGCGGGGTGCTGGTCGCCGCCGACATCGCGGGGACCGGCTGGCGTTCGGTGTTCCTCGTCAACGTGCCGGTCGTGCTCGCCGGGCTGGTGCTGGCCGTCCGCGTGGTCCCCGAGACCCGGTCGCCGCGGCCCGAGCCGGTCGACGTGCCGGGCACGTTCCTCCTGGCGGCCTCGCTCCTCACCCTGCTCGTACCGCTCACCGAGGGCCGGGCGGCGGGCTGGCCGCTGTGGACGTGGCTTTCCCTGGCGGCGTTCCCGTTCGTCACGGCGGCGTTCTACGCCGTGGAACGCCGGGCCGACCGCGAGGGCCGTACGCCGCTGGTGCCGCCGAGCCTGTTCGCGCTCACCTCGCTGCGCCGCGGGCTGCTGCTGGTGCTGCCGTTCTCGATCGGCTTCAGCGGCTTCATGTTCGTGATCGCGGTGGCGCTGCAGCAGGGCGCCGGGCTCGGTCCGGTGGCGGCGGGGCTGGCACTCGCGCCCCTGGCGGTGGTGTTCTTCGTGTTCTCGCTCCTGGGCCCGCGCCTGGTCGCCCGGTACGGCACCCGCGTGGTGACGGCCGGTGCCGCCCTCCAGGGCGTGGGACTGGCCCTGATGGCGCTGGCCGCCTGGTGGTTCTGGCCGCACCTCGGCTTCGTCGAGCTGCTCCCGGGCGCGGCGGTCGCCGGCGCGGGCCAGGCGCTGCAACTCCCCGTCCTCTACCGGGTGATCCTCTCCGAGGTGCCGCCCGCCCGCGCCGGTGTCGGCAGCGGCGTGATGATCACCACCCAGCAGTCGGCGCTGGCCCTCGGCGTGGCGACCCTGGGCACGCTGTTCCTGTCCCTGGTTCCGGGGATGGGCATGAGGGACGCCCTGGTCACGACCCTGCTGGTGCAGCTCGGCGGCGTCGTGCTGACCGGCCTGCTGAGCCTGCGGCTGCCCCGCACCGTCGCCTGAGGTCCCTCACGGCCTGATAACTCGCTTCCGGGGAAGCACTGTTGATGTTGGTTCTGCTGCACACTCCTTGCTGCGAGCAGACCGGAACGCCGGATTTCCCGACGCGGGAGGGCACATGACACAGATCGACACGAGCAAGGTCAGCCGGTGGGACCAGCACGGCCGGGAGCACGTGGTGCGGGTGCACCGGACGGGCGTGCAGCGCACGATCAGATGCGACACCTGCGGCTGGCACAGAGGCGCCCAGTTCCTGCCCTGGCTGAAGGCGGAGGAGCACCTGGCGGAGGCCCACCAGGCCACGGTGGACCCGACGGCGGCGTGAGGGCACGCGCGGCTCGGGCCACCGTCGCCCCGGGGGGGGGCACAGCGTCGCCGTCGCCCCCGGGAGGTACCGCGGCTACCGCGCCGTGAGCGCCAGCTTCGCCCCCAGGGCCACGAACGACCCCGCGAAGCCCCGCCGCAGCCAGGCCATCACCCGCGGCCGGCCCACGACGTGCCGGCGCACCGACGCGGCCAGCACCCCGTACGCGGCGAACACCACGAAGGTCGCCAGCATGAAGACCCCGCCGAGCCCCGCCATGCGCAGCACCGCGTGCGGCTCACCGGGTCATGTAGTTGGCGCCGGCGAACGTCGCACCGGCCAGGAAGCCGGCCCCGACGTAGGCCGCCGCGTTCGGGTCCAGGTAGGGGGCCAGGATGCCC
>NZ_JBEXSH010000843.1:0-3935 GCF_040613555.1 Streptomyces sp. NPDC006265 | reverse complement strand
GTGGCCTCGCCGAGGTAGCCCGGGTCGCCGGCGGCCAGGGCGTCGAGCTGAGCGCCGGTGCGCTCCGCGGCGGCCAGGGCACCCTCCCGCCACAGCTTCCGCCAGGTGGGAACCTTGTCGCGGACGATCCGGGCGGCGGCGCTCTGGAACTCCAGGTACGGGCCGTTGTCCCCGGCCACGAGGGCCTCGCGCAGCCCGAGGTAGCCCTCGACGGCGAGGTCCCTGCGGCGCCGGGCGGCCGTGGCGGTCTCCGGCCCGGTGCCGGGCGGCAGGGCAGCGGCGGCGGCGTACCGGTCGGGGTCGGCGAGCACCTCGGGCGGGAAGGTGAACACGGCATCCCCGGCCTCGGGCAGGCCGCTGTTCTGCATCAGTACGGTGATGCGCAGATCGCCGCCCTGCACCATGCGGTGCACGGTGCCCGGCGTGAACCAGGCGATCGAGCCGGCTTCGAGGGGGATGTCCCGGTAGCCGTCGGGGCTCAGCGTCTGGACCGCGCCCCGGCCGCCGGTGACGACGTACGCCTCGGTGCACACCAGGTGCAGGTGCGGACTGCCGCCGCACACACCGTCGGCGGCCTCCCAGTCGTAGGCGCTGAGGTGGGACAGGCCGATCGCGCCGGGCAGCGGGTGCGAAAGACCCGCCGGTTTCGGCTCGCTCACCACGGCAGGCCCTCCAGGTGGATGCCGACCCGGTCGCGGTCCCAGGCACCGTCGGCGACGACGATGCGGTACCGGTATCCGAAGGACCCGCCCGGCGGCAGCTCGAACTCCTCGAAGAACGCCCAGGAGAACGCGACCGTCGGGAAGGGCTCGGAGCGGACGAACCAGTGCGACTCGTGGATCGGGGACGTCTCGTCGAGGTTTTCGGGCGCGTGCGCGAAGACCAGGGTGGAGTGGCCGTCGACGTCGTCGTGCTCGGTGGTGAAGGCGAGCCAAGGGCCCTGGGTACCCATCAGCTTGCCCGCGTCGGCGTCGGTGTCCGGGGCGAAGACCGTGCCGCCGGTGAAGTCGCGCGGGCCGCGCCACTGGAGTCCGGTGTAGCCGGCCATGTCACGGCCCGCGGTGGTCGGGGAGCCGAAAACCAGTGGTTCCGAACGGGTGTTGGTGAGGCGGATCGACCAGTCCAGAGCCCAGGAACCGGCCTCCTCGTCCACCGAGTGGACGGTCAGGCCGCGCACCTCGCGCGCCCACTCCTCGCCGCCGTTCTCGATCCAGGTGAGGTTCTCGGTGACGGCGAGGCGGTCGTCCTCGACGGTGAAGTCCGCGAAGCCGTCGTGCCGCATCGAGCCGACGCGCTCGGGCAGCGGGAGGTAGCCCTCGCCGTGCACGTAGCAGTTGCCGCCCCAGAAGTTCTGGCCGGACAGATGGCTCGCGGTCATCTGCAGGCCCTTGTGCCAGCGGTGGTCGTTGGGACGGTAACCGGTGACCGTGCGGCCCGAGAGGGTGCGCACGGGGTGGGCGTAGGGCTTGCGGGACTCGAAGGGGTCCGGGTCGGCACGGTAGACGTAGCGGAGGATCTCCGTGCCGCCTGCGGTGACGGCGATGTCCTCGCCGTGCGTGTGGGTGACGCGGATGGTCATGCGCGCTCCTTGGGGGCCCAGTCGGGGTACTCGCCGTGCATGGCCTCGTAGAAGGGGTCGCCGGGGCCGATCTCGCCCGCGCGCACCGAGCGGCCGGTGAACGCCGCCTTGTACAGGGCGGCGGCGAACTCCAGGGTGGCGCGGGCGTCGTGACCGCTGCCCGGGGGCCGTGTGCCGGTGTCGTAGGCGTCGAGGAGCGCTCCCAGCTGGGCGGTGTGCGAGCTGGGCACGTCGGTGTCGGGTGTGCGCCAGGCGGTGGCGCGCTCGGAGGCCACGTGCGGGGCCGGGGTGTAGGCCCAGCTGTCGTTGCTGTGGCCGTACAGGTGGGTGAGCTCGACCGTGGCGTCCGCGCAGTCGATTCGGATGCGGCTCACCTCGTCCGGGGAGAGCACGCTGTTGACGACGGTGGCGAGGGCGCCGCTCCTGAACCGCACCAGGGCGGTGGAGACGTCCTCGCTCTCGGTGTCGTGGACCAGGCGCGCGGCCATCGCGCTGATCTCCTGCCACTCACCGAGCAGGTGCAGCATCAGGTCGTACTGGTGGATGCCGTGACCCATGGTGGGGCCGCCGCCCTCGCTGGCCCACTTTCCGCGCCACGGCACCGCGTAGTACGGGGCGTCCCGGTGCCAGGTGGTCTGGCAGTGCGCGACCAGCGGGGCGCCCAGCTCGCCGCTCGTGATCAGTTCGCGGGCGTGCACGGCGCCGGATCCGTAGCGGTGCTGGAAGACGACCGCCGCGTAGGCGCCGGAGGCCTCCTCGGCGGCGGCGATCTCGTCGTACTCCGCGAGCGACAGGGTCAGCGGCTTCTCGCACAGCACCCAGGCGCCCGCCTTCAGCGCGGCCACCGTCTGGTCCCGGTGCAGGGAGGGCGGCGTACCGATGAGGACCAGGTCGGGGCGTACGGCGTCCAGCATCGCGTCCACCGAGGTGAACCCGGCGACCTGCTCACCGGCCAGCTCGCGGAAGGCGTCGAGGCGTTCCTGGTCCACGTCGACGGCGGCCACCAGTTCCACCCGGTCGGAGTGGGCGCGCAGCGCCGGCAGATGGCTGCCGCTCACGATGGCACCGGTGCCGACGACGGCCACGCGGCGGCGGGCGGGGAACCCTGGGGACACGGACATGCGGCGCTCCTCGGACAGCCGGCGGACACACGCTTGGAAAGCGCTTGCACTCGGAAGGGACCCTAGGCGCGAGAGAATGTCTGGACAACCCCCCTGCAGCGACCTCCACAAGGTGTGCCCGAGCATTGTCCCAGCTTGGGGCGGAGATTCGGGTTGTTGCCCCCGCCATGGAAATGGCGTTCCCCCGCCCCTCCGCTGAGGCTGGCCCCACCACGAGCCCGGCCGTCAGCCGGAGTGATCGGCCTGCGAGACGTCCCTACCGTTCTGTCGCACAGCACCCCTCCCGGGCATGGCCCTGCCAGTCCCGCGAGAGGACATCGGCGACAGAAAGGAAACCACGTGTTACCCCGTTCCCCGGGAACCGCGAGCAGAGCCGTCCTCGCCCTGACGGCCGCCGCACTCGCCTTCACCTCACTGCCCGCCGCCGAGGCGGCCTCGGACCCTCTCGCCCGCCATCACCGGCAGCACCTCACCTGGAAGAGCTGCGTGCTCGGGCCGGACGACCCGACCGGCAAGAAGCTGGAGCAGGCGGGCGCCCGCTGCGCCGACGTGACCGTACCGCTGGACTACTCCGACCCCCGCGGCCGGACGATCACCGTCGCGATCTCCCGGATCCGCGCCACCGACACCCGGCGCAGCGCCGGCCCCCTGCTCCTCAACGGCGGCGGCCCCGGCGGGCCCTCGCTCGGTGACCCGCCGTGGGTGCGCGAGGCGATGCAGGACGTCGCCGCGCGGTCTACCCGTTCGACACCTACGACACCGACGTCGAGTTCTGGGCCGTGCTGGGCGGTAAGCCGGTGCCGGTGCGGATGCTCTTCTCCAACGCCGACACGCTCTTCTCCGTCTCGGTGACACCCCCGCCCTCCGGGCAGGAGGCCGTCGTGGCGCTGAAGCTGTCCCGATCGGGCAGCCTGCTCGTCTTCGCGGTCTTCATGATGGTCGCGATGTGGGCGCTGGCGTCGTCCGTGCTCCTCGGGGGGCCTGGTATCTGACGACCCGCAGGCAGGGCCTGGTCTGGCCCGCCCTCGCCTGGATGGCCGCCACGCTGTTCGCTCTCGCGGCGTTCCGCAACACCGCCCCCGGCACACCCCCGATCGGCTGCGTGATGGACTGGTTCGCCTTCTTCTGGGCCGAGGCCGTCATCGCCCTGTGCCTGATCGTCGTGGTCACCTTCGGCATCCGCACCGCCTTGCGCGCGGCCGACGCGCAACTCGCCTGATGTCCGTCGTCCGGAT
>NZ_JBEXSH010000842.1:0-3937 GCF_040613555.1 Streptomyces sp. NPDC006265 | reverse complement strand
ACACCGACGGGCTGCTGGCCCGCGGCGAGACCTGGGCCGTCGACGCGGGCCGGGAGCGGCTGCGGCGTGCACCTCATCGCCCCAGATGCGGGCGGTGGAGACGAGAGGCAGCGCCTTGACCAGGGCCTGACTGGTCGGAGTGTCGTCGAGCGACGCGTCGAGACGGCCGACGGGCCAGGAGATCCGCATCTGTACCGATGTCGGTGTCCGCATGCCGCCGATTCGACAATATGTTGAATTTCTGAGTCGAGAGGCCGGCTGTGACGGGGGAGACAGGGGACCCCCTCCAGGGCTCGAAAGTTCGTGCTGCATAATGGCTTGTGAATGTGAACGCTTTCACAAGCGTAGGTAAGGAGCGGCGACGTGGACCTGGCTTTGGCGCCGGAGACCCTGGCGCGATGGCAGTTCGGCATCACCACCGTGTACCACTTTCTATTCGTTCCCCTGACGATCTCGCTGGCCGCGCTCACAGCCGGTCTGCAGACGGCCTGGGTGCGGACGGAGAAGGAGAAGTACCTCCAGGCGACGAAGTTCTGGGGCAAGCTCTTCCTGATCAACATCGCGATGGGAGTGGTCACCGGCATCGTGCAGGAGTTCCAGTTCGGCATGAACTGGTCCGACTACTCACGCTTCGTCGGTGACGTCTTCGGTGCGCCGCTGGCCTTCGAGGCTCTGATCGCCTTCTTCTTCGAGTCGACCTTCATCGGCTTGTGGATCTTCGGCTGGGACAAGCTGCCGAAGAAGATCCATCTGGCCTGTATATGGATGGTCTCGATCGGCACGATCCTCTCGGCCTACTTCATCCTCGCGGCCAACTCCTGGATGCAGCACCCGGTGGGTTACAAGATCAACGAGGCGAAGGGCCGGGCCGAGCTCACCGACTTCTGGCTGGTGCTCACCCAGAACACCGCGCTCGCCCAGGTCTTTCACACGCTCACTGCGGCCTTCCTGACCGGCGGCGCCTTCATGGTCGGTATCGCCGCCTTCCACCTGGTCCGCAAGAAGCACGTCCCCGTGATGAAGACCTCGCTACGGCTGGGCCTCGTCACCGTCGTCATCGGCGGCCTCCTCACCGCGATCAGCGGTGACGTACTCGGCAAGATCATGTACCAGCAGCAGCCGATGAAGATGGCCGCGGCCGAGGCGCTGTGGGACGGCGAGAAGCCGGCGCCCTTCTCGGTCTTCGCCGTCGGCGACGTCGACAAGGGCCACAACAAGGTCGCCATCGAGATCCCCGGCCTGCTGTCCTTCCTCGCGAAGGACGACTTCACCTCGTACGTGCCCGGCATCAACGACGTCAACAAGGCCGAGCAGGAGAAGTACGGCCCTGGCGACTACCGGCCCAACATCCCCGTGGCGTACTGGGGCTTCCGGTGGATGATCGGCTTCGGCATGACGTCGTTCGCCATCGGCCTGGCCGGGCTCTGGCTGACCCGCAAGAAGTTCATGCTGCCGCAGCACCTGAGGGTGGGCGACGACGAAGTGCCGCATCTCGTGCTGCTGCCGAAGAAGGCGCTCGGCCCGACCCTCACCAAGTGGTACTGGCGCATCGCAATCCTCACCCTGGGCTTCCCGCTGATCGCCAGCTCCTGGGGCTGGATCTTCACCGAGATGGGCCGCCAGCCGTGGGTCGTCTACGGCCTCTTCCAGACACGTGACGCGGTCTCCCCCGGTGTCTCCACGGCCGAGGTCATCACCTCGATGGTCGTCTTCACCACGCTGTACGCGATCCTCGCCGTCATCGAGGTCAAGCTGCTGGTCAAGTACGTCAAGGCGGGCCCGCCGGAGCTCACCGAGGCCGACCTCAACCCGCCCACGAAGATCGGCGGCGACTCCCGTGACGCCGACAAGCCGATGGCCTTCTCGTACTAGGCCGAGGGAGCTGCACAGTCATGGAACTGCACGACGTCTGGTTCGTCCTGATCGCCGTCCTGTGGACCGGCTACTTCTTCCTGGAGGGCTTCGACTTCGGGGTCGGCGTGCTCACGAAGCTGCTCGCCCGCGACCGGCCCGAGAAGCGGGTGCTGATCAACACCATCGGACCCGTCTGGGACGGCAACGAGGTGTGGCTGCTCTCGGCGGGCGGCGCGACCTTCGCCGCCTTCCCCGAGTGGTACGCGACGCTCTTCTCCGGCTTCTACCTGCCCCTGCTGCTCATCCTGGTCTGTCTGATCGTCCGGGGCGTGGCCTTCGAGTACCGGGTGAAGCGACCCGAGGAGAACTGGCAGCGCAACTGGGAGACGGCGATCTTCTGGACCTCGCTGCTGCCCGCGTTCCTGTGGGGTGTGGCCTTCGGCAACATCGTGCGGGGCGTGAAGATCGACCAGGACTTCAACTACGCCGGCGGCGTCCTTGACCTGCTCAACCCGTACGCGCTACTGGGCGGTCTGGTCACGCTGTCGTTGTTCACCTTCCACGGGACGGTGTTCGTCGGGCTCAAGACCGTCGGGGAGATCCGGGAGCGGGCGCGGAAGCTGGCGCTGCGCGTGGGACTGGTGACCGCCTTGCTGGCGCTCGTCTTCCTGCTGTGGACACAGTCCGACCGGGGTGACGGTGCGTCGCTCGTGGCGATGGTCGCGGCCGTGGCATCGCTCCTCGTGGCCCTGGTAGCGGCACGGGCCGGGCGTGAGGGCTGGGCTTTCGCCTTGTCGGGACTCACCATCGTGGCAACGGTGGCGATGCTCTTCCTGACGCTCTTCCCGAACGTCATGCCGTCGACGCTGAACCCGGACTGGAGCCTGACGGTCACGAACGCCTCGTCCAGCCCGTACACGCTGAAGATCATGACGTGGTGTGCCGGGATCGCCACCCCGGTCGTCCTGCTCTACCAGGGCTGGACGTACTGGGTGTTCCGCAAGCGGATCGGTACGCAGCACATCGCCGAGACCGTGCACTGAGGTGTGTTTCACGTGAAACCAATCGATCCGCGTCTGCTCCGGTACGTGCGTGCCACACGGGTGTTCCTGGTGGCGGTCGTGGCACTGGGGGCCGTAGGGGCGGGGCTGGTCATCGCACAGGCGATGCTCATCGCCGAGGTGGTGGTTGGTGCGTTCCAGCACCGCCTGGCGGTGTCCGACCTCGGCACTCCCCTGCTGCTGTTGGCCGCCGTCGCGGTCGGACGGGCGCTGGTCGGCTGGCTCACCGAGCTCGCCGCGCACCGGGCCAGCGCGGCTGTGAAGTCGGAGCTGCGGGTACGGCTGCTGGAGCGTTCCGCCGAGCTGGGGCCGGACTGGCTGAGCGGGCAGCGGACCGGTTCGCTGATCGCCCTGGCCACCCGGGGCGTCGACGCCCTCGACGACTACTTCTCGCGGTATCTGCCGCAGTTGGGTCTCGCGGTGGTCGTGCCCGTGGCGGTATTGGTGCGGATCGTCACCGAGGACTGGGTCTCCGCGGCCATCATCGTGGGCACCCTGCCACTCATTCCGGTCTTCATGGTGCTGATCGGCTGGGCGACCCAGTCCCGGATGGACCGTCAGTGGCGGCTGTTGTCGCGGCTGTCCGGACACTTCCTGGACGTCGTCGCCGGGCTGCCGACGTTGAAGGTCTTCGGGCGGGCCAAGGCGCAGGCCGAGTCCATCCGAGACATCACCGGTGCATACCGGCAGGCGACCATGCGGACGCTGCGGATCGCCTTCATCTCCTCCTTCGCCCTGGAACTGCTCGCGACGATCTCGGTGGCGCTGGTCGCCGTCACGATCGGCATGCGGCTGGTGCACGGCGAGATGGACCTGTACATCGGCCTCGTCATCCTGGTCCTCGCGCCCGAGGCGTATCTGCCGTTGCGGCAGGTCGGGGCGCAGTACCACGCGGCGGCGGAGGGGCTCGCCGCAGCCGAGGGGACTCCACCGTCGGCAAGAAGACCGTGATGGCGGTCAGTGGTCTGATCATGCTGCTGTACCTGGTCGTCCACATGATCGGAAACCTGAAGAGGTCCGTG
>NZ_JBEXSH010000841.1:0-3944 GCF_040613555.1 Streptomyces sp. NPDC006265 | reverse complement strand
CTCGGGTGCCCCGTTGCCGGTTTCTCGCTCCCTGCCGGCTCACCGGCTCCCGGCGTTCCGGCCCCGGTCGGCTCCCCGGCCGCAGCCGGTTGGCCCGCCGGTGCCGTCGAAGCCCCGGCCGGGGGCGCCTGATCCGTCGGTGGGGTACCGGCATGCGCCGGACCTGTCGGGGGACCCCAGGTCGCGGGCGGCTGCGCCGGGCGAATGCGGTCCGTCCAGGTCTTGCCGTCCCACCAGCGCTCGGTGGCGGGCCCGTCACTTGTCTGTCCGGGATCGGCGTACCACCCGGGAGGAGTCTCCTGCGTCATGCCCCCACCGTATGAGGCGTCGGTGAAAGAGGCATGAGAGGAGTCGGAACCGGCTACTCCAGGAGCAGCCGCGCCGGCGGCCGAGCCGCCCGCGGCGGAAGCCGCTGCCCGTCCCGGCCCGGCGTCACCGACCCCAGCACGCTGGGATGCCTGGCCCCCGTGCTCGCCGGGTCCGTGCCCGGCAGGCCGTGCAGGGTCAGGAACCCCAGCACCGCGAAGGCATACGCCTCCTTGGTGTCCGACGGCAGACCCAGGTCGTCCGAGGTGCGCAGGGCCACCCCCCGCAACAGGTCCGCGAGCATCGACATCAGCACCGGGTTGCGCGTCCCGCCGCCCGAGGCGACCACCTCCGTCGCACCCACCGACCCCACGGCCTCGGCCACGGTCCGGGCCGTGAGCATCGTGAGCGTCGCCACGACGTCCTCGGCCGGCAGCGTCCCGAACCCGGCCAGCGCGTCCCGCAGATGACCGAGGTGGAACAGCTCCTTGCCCGTCGTCTTCGGCGCGGGCAGCGCGTAGTACGGCTCCCGGAGCAGCCGGTCCAGCAACGGCCCGTGCACCCGGCCCCGCGGCCAGCACCCCGTCCGTGTCGTGGGCCAGCCGCTCCGCCGCTGAACCCCCGGGCCGCAGCACCGCCGAACTCCCCACCCGCCGACAGCCCTTGGAGGACCCGCAGGAACGTCAGCAGCCAGGGAGCCAGGGCACCCGCTGCGCGTACGTCGGCAACACGCCGATCAGCGTCGTCGCCACCGTCATCAGCGTGATCACCAGGACGAGCACCGGACGCCGGCCGACCCGGTCGCCGAGTCGGCCGAAAAGCGCCGCGCCGACGGGGCGGAAGAAGAACGCGAGCGCGACGGACGCGTACGTCCTCACCAGGGCCTCGGCCTCGCTGCCGCCCTCCGGCGTGAAGAACCGCGCCGCGGTGATCGTCGCGAAGCAGCCGTAGACGCCGAACTCGTACCACTCGATGAGGTTGCGCACCGACCCCGCGACCAGCGCCCGGCGGCCGCGTCGTGGGTCCCGTTGCTGCTGATTGAGCGTCACCTCCCTTGATTTTACGCGCTGTTGACCCGAATGCGGCTGGTGGAGGGCCAGATGCGTCGCCCCGCCGCACCCGGTGTCACCCGTCACGGCAAGAGGTGCCCCGACGACCCTCCATTCAGGCAATCGGACGGCTACGCTCGACGTCTGTACGTCGTTCGGGCGACTTGGGGAGGTAGCGGGATGACGGAGGTACGGCCCACGGCCGCCGCCTCGGCTTCCCTGTGGGAGCGCGACGAGGAGGTCGCCGCCGTCGCGCGGGCGGTCGACAGCCTGTGCGCGGACCGTTCCTCGTCCGGCGGACTGCTGGTCTTCCGCGGCGAGGCCGGACTCGGCAAGACCGCGCTGTTGGCCGAAACCCGCCGCATCGCGGAGGCCCGAGGCTGCACGGTCTGGTCGGCGCGCGGCGGCGAGACCCTCAGGTCGGTCCCCTTCAACGTGGTACGGCAGTTGCTGCAGCCGGCCCTGGTGTCGATGCTGCCGGAGGAGGCCCGCGAGTACCTCGGCGACTGGTACGACATCGCCGGCCCCGCCCTCGGCATCGCGGAGCCCGGCGACCGGCGGGCCGACCCGCAGGGCGTGTGCGACGGCCTGGTCGCGGCCGTGCGCCGGCTCGCCCGCCGGGACTGGCCGCTGGTGCTGCTGATCGACGACGCCCACTGGGCGGACCAGGAGACCCTGCACTGGCTCGCGGGGCTCGCCGAGCGCCTGGACGAGATGTCCGTCCTGGTCGTCGTCACCCGCCGGTCCGAGGAGGTCTCCGGCCCGAGCGCCCGCCACCTCGACACCGTCGCCGCCGCCGCGGACGGTCCCGTCACGACCCTGAGCGCCCTCACCCCGGACGCCACGGCCGGGCTCACCCGCGCCACCCTGGGCCGGCACGCCGACGCCGCGTTCTGCCGCGAGGTCTGGGCCGTCACCGCCGGCAACCCCTACGAGACCGTCGAACTCCTCGCCAAGGTGCAGGACAGCGAGCTCGAACCGGTCGAGGCCCGGGCCGGCGAACTGCGCGAGCTGAACCGCTCGGCCCGCGGCGGCGGCCTCGTCGCCCGCCTGGAGGAACTCGGCATCGACGCCACCCGGTTCGCCTGGGCCGCCGCCATCCTCGGCACCGGCATCTCCGTCGGCCTGGTCGCCAAACTCGCCACCCTGCGGCCGGACGACGCCCGCCGCTGCGCCGAACTGCTGCGCACCGCCCGTATCCTCACCGCACCCGACCCCGCGACCGGCCGCAGCGCCGACGGCGACCTGGAGTTCGTCCACCCGCTGATCGCGACCGCCGTGTACAACTCCATCCCCGACGCCCTGCGCACCGCCATGCACGGCATCGCCGCCCGGATCGTCGCCGACGAGGGACACGGCGCCGCGGCCGCCGCCCGCCACCTCCTGGAGGTCCACCCGGACGACGACGAGGAGCTCGTCGGACAGCTGCGCGAGGCCGCCCGCGAGCATCTCGCCGTGGGCGCCCCCGACGCCGCCCGCCGCTGCCTGGAGCGCGCCCTGAGGGAACCGCCCCGGCCCGACTCACACCCGCACGTGCTCTACGAACTCGCCGGGGCCACCTTCCTCACCGCCCCGGCCCGCACCATCGGCCATCTGCGGACCGCGCTCGGGATGCCCGGCCTCGACGGCGACCAGCGGGTGGACGCCGTCTTCCGGCTCTCCCAGGCGCTCCTGCACAACGACCAGCTGGAGGAGGCCGTCCGCACGGTCGAGGCGGAGGCCGCCCGGCTGCGGCCCGGCCCCGCCCGGATGCGGCTCCAGGCCGTGCACTTCATGTGGGAGGGCCTGCACGCCGGCGAGGCCACCTCACCCGACCGTTCCCAGCGGCTCGCCGACCTGGCGGGCACCTGCACCGGCCGGGACAACTCCGAACGCGCCCTGCTCATCCTGCGCGGCTTCGACGCCCTGATGCACGGCGAGAACGCCGAGGAGGTCGCCGGACTGTGCGACCGCGCCCTCGTCAACGGCCGGCTCGCCCCCGGACTCGGCTGGACCGACACCGAGTGGGGCATCGAACTGCTGCTGATGCTGGCCAACGCCTACGGCTTCACCGACCGCCTCGACCGCGCCGAGACCCTCTACAACGAAGCGCTGCGCGCCTACGAGACGGCCGGCTGGAGCGGCGGCCACCTCGCCCTGGCCCATGCCTACGTCGGGATCGGCCACCGCAGGCGCGGTCGGCTGAAGGAGGCCGAGGCGTCCCTGCGCGAGGCGCTGCGCCTCGCCGAGCGCGTCGGCCGCGGCCTGCCCCTGTACTGGTCAGCGACCTGCAGCCTGGTCGACACCCTGCTGGCCCGCGGCCACGTCGAGCAGGCCTGGGAGGTCGCCGAACGGCACGGCTTCGCCCCTCCCTACCCGTCCACCATCGTCCTGCCGGATCCCCGCTCGGTACGCGGCCGGCTGCTGCTGGCCGTCGGCCGCGCCAAGGACGGCATCAACGAACTCGAGGCGGCGGAGAAGGCCGCGGCGGCCCGGGGTCACCACAACCCCGTGCTCGTCCCCTGTGCGGCCGACCTCGCCCGCGCCCTCAGCGCCGAGGACCCGGCCCGGGCCGCCCGGCTCGCCGTCGACGTCCGCCGCCAGGCGGAG
>NZ_JBEXSH010000840.1:0-3949 GCF_040613555.1 Streptomyces sp. NPDC006265 | reverse complement strand
GTCCACCGCGACATCAAGCCGGGCAACGTGATGATGACCAAGCGCGCCGTGGTCAAGGTCATGGACTTCGGCATCGCCCGCGCCATGCAGACGCGGTCCTGGCCGCCCTCGCAGAGACCGTCGCCGACGTCGTCGCCAAGGGCGATGAGAAGGTCACCATCCCCGGCTTCCTGACTTTCGAGCGCACCCACCGCGCTGCCCGTACGGCCCGCAATCCCCAGACGGGCGAGCCGCTGGAGATCGCAGCCGGATACAGCGTGAAGGTCTCGGCAGGCTCCAAGCTCAAGGAAGCCGCGAAGGGCAAGTAGCCCCCAGCCGTGCCGCGAGCACTCCAGAACCGCGTCCTGACTCAAGGACGCACGCCGTCAGCCGATCACTGCGTGGAGCCCGGATAATTGTGGCGCCGACGGGGTAGAACGGACGCCGGGTGCCCTCCGTCTACGGAGGGCTCCGACTCCAAACCAGCCGGGATTCCTCGGCAAGATCGAAGGACACGCAGTATGGCCAGCGGCACCGTGAAGTGGTTCAACTCGGAGAAGGGCTTCGGTTTCATCGCCCAGGACGGCGGCGGCCCGGACGTCTTCGCCCATTACTCCAACATCGCCGGCAGCGGCTACCGCGAGCTGGCGGAGGGCGACGCGGTCACTTTCGACGTGACACAGGGGCAGAAGGGCCCCCAGGCCGAGAACATCGTCCGGAGCTGACGGCCGTACGGCACCGCCCCGCCCGCGAAGATCACTGTGTAGAGTGGCATCACCGACGCGGGGTGGAGCAGCTCGGTAGCTCGCTGGGCTCATAACCCAGAGGTCGCAGGTTCAAATCCTGTCCCCGCTACTGACCGACGGGCCTGGCCTACAGCCGGGCCCGTCGTCGTATCCGAACACCGCGTTGCCTGGCCGGGCCCTGCCTCACTCCAGCGTTGGCGGGGGAGATGTGCCGCGACGCCAGGGTAGCTGCGGTCACTGGACCAAAGCGCGGTAGATACGAAGCGCTACTTCGGGATGCTGCAGGTATCCGATTATCCCGTGATGGTGAGAAGTTTCATTTCGGATCTGGCTGAAATTTTCAACTTCTGGGGTTACCGGGAAGCGCTCGCGGTCGAGTGGATGGAGAGCGACGATGTCCTGCGGGTCGAAGGCGTTGAACCAGATTTTGACACCATGAGGACGGCTGACCGGCCTTAGTTTTTGCGCGATGGGGTTGATCGCAAGCGGCGAGCCCAGCGTGACGAGGGTTGGCACCTTCCAGTTGAGCTCTTCGGCATCCCGCTTGAGCACGTTGTAGGCAACGACTGAACCCAACGAGTGGGCCACGACTACGTGTTCCTCATCTGAGGTGATGGCTTTCCGAACGCCGTCGTCTATCTGAGTCTGTATGCCGATGGAGTGCAGATATCGATATACGTCGCGCGTAACCAGTTGCAGACTGGCGCTAGCGAGTCCAGGGGATCGGTCGATGGCGCGCAGAGCAGCGAGCACCCACGGCCAGTTCCGGACGCCCTTCTGGATCACGCCTGGCTGGCCGGCTACGGCACGGATGTCTTCCTCGGCTAGGCCAAGACGCTGCACAGCCTCCCCGACGACCTCAGCGATGAATTTTTCCTCACCCGGAGCCAGATCACCGTAGCCCTTGACGATCACGTCAGGTGCTGCGTCGGTGAGGCCCTCCACCAGGTGGTTCAGCGTGTCTCCGTAGTAGGGAAATCGGACCCGTTCCTCAGGAATGGTCGCGCTGACACCTGCCCCCGTCAGACCTTTGTGAAGTGCTTGTACCCACTCTTGCTTCAGGTCTGCCGCATTCTTGCGCTGCTGGGACCGTCCGTGGATGAGAACAAGTCGGCGCATGACGGCACCTCCCTACCCTCAAAGAAGGCTGAGAAGACGAGGCAGGTCTGCATCTGTGAAGAGCGTCCAGTGCGATGTCTGCGGAGCGGGAACTTCAGGTACCTCGTCCCCTGTGAGCGGACCTACCAGAGCCCAACCGCGAGCCAGTAGCGGCGTGAACGGAAGCACCGGACGGCCCCAGTCCTCCGACAAGAGCATGACGTCGTAGAACGCATTCCCGGCTTCCAGGTTGTCCCGGGTCAGCAACTTACCGACCAGGTCCCGCTGCCCAAGGCTCGCCAAGCCGTAAGCGAGATAGATCGCCAGTGAAGGGTCGGCCTCACCGTGCTTCGCAAAGAGCCCCATCAGGTCGTCCGGGGTGTAGCCCTCCCACCAAGTCAATCCGTAGCGGGAAGCCGCAGCGATCCATGCGCGACGATCTACATAGGTCGCATCAAGTGGCTCACGGCGCCCCCGGGTGCCCTCACTCAGAGGTGCGTACGAGACATCAACGAGCTGATCCTGCCGAAAGACCGCCGTGGCTACGCGGCCCAGCAACGCCGGAATGACGACGCAGTGGCCGGACTCCAAGTGCAGCAGAATGCTGGAAGCGCGTTGGGCGGCATCGACCTCGATCTGGACGACATCGGACGCCACGTGCTCCGCCTTAGCACCGTCCGTGTAGATGGCCTTGATGGAGTTACCTGTTACCTGTATGGCAGAGGACTCGATCTTTCCGGGGTCCGGCGGAGGAGTCACAAGGTCGTTGGCCGCACGCATGGCCTCGTCATACGCCGGATCCACCGGCGGCGTGACCTCGCGTTCCGACTCGACCTCATGAGCCAGCACAGCCGCATCTGGCGCTTCTATTGCCGGAAGCCGCGACAACCAGGCCTTCTTCGGATGGGACGTGATCCACCCATCCGGGAACTGGTTGGCGGCCATCTGTGCTCCTAGCTCGGTAATCTGCCTACCTACGTACCCGGGAAGCTGTTCCTTCAGCGGGTAGGGGCGGACGAGCTGGAACACCCTGCTGTCCTGTCGGACCTGTTCGAGCACCTCAGAGTAGTCTCCCCCCAACGCCTTGGCGAGAACCTCTGTGTAAACAGCTCGGTACTCTCTGCTTGAAACGAGAGGATCGGCGATCTCGTAGGACGATTCTCCAGGTCTGCATGCGAAGAAGACGTCCACCCAGTCTGTACGCCGGGGTCGGTTCTCGAACAGCGATGATCCGGAGTAGACATCCAGGGAACTGCCGCCGCTCGATGCCGTTCGGCAGGCGTCCGAGATCAGGGTCACATGTCCTACCCCGCACTTCCTCGCCATCATCCAACTGAGCCAGATGTTGACGGCCTCGTTCGGGTTCTGAGGAGCCCTTGACAGCAACCAGTACTCATTCCCGTTGACGAGTACACCGTGTCCGCAGAAGTACACGATGAGTTGCTCCAGGGAGATAAGATCCGCGAACGACTGCACTGCCTCGCTGACCTCCGCGAGACGGACCACGTCACCGCTGGTGTCAGAGAAAACCTTGATCCGATGATCGGGAATGCCCTGACCCCGCGCCCACGTCTCCATGTGGTGAAGACCGTGATCTACAGCCTCTAGCTCGGGTAGATCGACGGCTTTATGCACCCCAATCAGAACTACCGCACGATCCGGATCCATATCAGGCATATCAGGCACTCCATTCACCCCCTTCGACCGTAACGCGGATCACGGGTGAACTCCTGCTGACCGAAAGTAGTAACGGACACCACCCCCACGCCCGCACACCCCAATCGCATGGCGCTGACCTGCAAAGGCATCTCCTGGAACGTTGACTCAGCCTCGGGCCAGCGTCGCTCCACCCAGTCCCGGCAAGGTGTTTTTGTATGCTCCGCCGCACTGCGGGCATGCCTTCGCCCGCAGCGTGCCTGGAGCCAGCCGGCCCAGCGCTCGGACACGCAGGGCTGGAGGAATTGATGCGCGGCACAACGATCGCCCGCCGGTACCGGCTGAAGGAGCCGATCGGCAGCGGAGGCATGGGCACCGTGTGGCGCGCCGAGGACCTCCACGACGCGAGCTGGAAGGGCGAGGCGGCGGAGGTCTTCCGCAGCCTGCTCAAGAAGATCCGCGAGAACTAC
>NZ_JBEXSH010000839.1:0-3954 GCF_040613555.1 Streptomyces sp. NPDC006265 | reverse complement strand
GCGGGGGGGTGGTGGGTCTGGGGGTTGTTAGCGTTGACGTTCTGCGCATTGTTTTGGTTTTGGTCCGGGCGGCGGGCCCGCGCCTCCGAAGAGGTGCGGGCCGTCGCCTTGGAGCGTTGGGACGTCACTTGTCGGCGTCGTCCTTCTTCTCGTCCGAGCCTTCCTCGCCCTCGATCACGGGGATCAGGGAGAGCTTGCCACGGGAGTCGATCTCGGCGATCTCGACCTGGACCTTGTGGCCCACACCGAGGACGTCCTCGACGTTCTCCACGCGCTTGCCGCCGGCGAGCTTGCGGATCTGCGAGATGTGCAGCAGACCGTCCTTGCCCGGGAGCAGCGACACGAACGCGCCGAAGGTGGTCGTCTTGACGACCGTACCCAGGTAGCGCTCGCCGACCTCCGGCATGGTCGGGTTGGCGATGCCGTTGATCGTGGTGCGGGCGGCCTCGGCAGACGGTCCGTCGACCGCGCCGATGTAGATCGTGCCGTCGTCCTCGATCGTGATGTCGGCGCCGGTGTCCTCCTGGATCTGGTTGATCATCTTGCCCTTGGGGCCGATGACCTCGCCGATCTTGTCCACGGGGATCTTGACGGTGATGATCCGCGGGGCGTTCGGGGACATCTCGTCCGGCGTGTCGATCGCTTCCATCATCACGTCGAGGATGTGGAGGCGGGCGTCACGGGCCTGCTTCAGGGCGGCGGCCAGGACGGAGGCCGGGATGCCGTCCAGCTTGGTGTCGAGCTGGAGGGCGGTCACGAAGTCCTTCGTGCCGGCGACCTTGAAGTCCATGTCGCCGAAGGCGTCCTCCGCACCGAGGATGTCGGTGAGGGCGACGTAGTGCGTCTCGCCGTTGATCTCCTGGGAGATCAGGCCCATGGCGATACCGGCGACGGGGGCCTTCAGCGGCACACCGGCGTTCAGCAGCGACATGGTGGAGGCGCAGACCGAGCCCATGGACGTCGAGCCGTTGGAGCTCAGCGCCTCGGACACCTGGCGGATCGCGTAGGGGAACTCCTCGCGCGTCGGCAGGACCGGCACGATCGCGCGCTCGGCGAGCGCGCCGTGGCCGATCTCGCGGCGCTTCGGGGAGCCGACGCGGCCGGTCTCGCCGACGGAGTACGGCGGGAAGTTGTAGTTGTGCATGTAGCGCTTGCGGGTCACCGGGGAGAGGGTGTCCAGCTGCTGCTCCATGCGGAGCATGTTCAGGGTGGTGACGCCCAGGATCTGGGTCTCGCCACGCTCGAACACGGCGGAGCCGTGGACCCGCGGGATGGCCTCGACCTCGGCGGCCAGGGTGCGGATGTCGGTGACACCGCGGCCGTCGATGCGCTTCTTCTCCTTGATGACGCGCTCACGGACCAGGGTCTTGGTCAGCGAGCGGTACGCGGCGGAGATCTCCTTCTCGCGGCCCTCGAACTCCGGCAGGAGCTTCTCGGCGGCGAGCGCCTTGACGCGGTCCAGCTCGGACTCGCGCTCCTGCTTGCCGGCGATGGTCAGCGCGGAGGCGAGCTCCGGCTTGACGGCGGCGGTGAGGGCCTCGAGAACGTCGTCCTGGTAGTCCAGGAAGATCGGGAACTCGCCAGTCGGCTTGGCGGCCTTGGCGGCGAGGTCCGACTGGGCCTTGCAGAGCACCTTGATGAAGGGCTTCGCGGCCTCCAGACCGGCGGCGACGACCTCCTCGGTCGGCGCCTCGGCGCCACCCTCGACCAGCTTGATGGTCTTCTCGGTGGCCTCGGCCTCGACCATCATGATCGCGACGTCGCCGTCCTCCAGGACACGGCCCGCGACGACCATGTCGAACGCGGCGTCCTCAAGCTCGGTGTGCGTCGGGAAGGCCACCCACTGGCCGCCGATCAGCGCGACGCGGACGCCGCCGATCGGGCCTGAGAAGGGCAGGCCGGCCAGCTGCGTGGACGCGGACGCGGCGTTGATCGCGACGACGTCGTACAGGTGGTCGGGGTTGAGCGCCATGATCGTGGCGACGACCTGGATCTCGTTGCGCAGGCCCTTCTTGAAGGAGGGGCGCAGCGGGCGGTCGATCAGGCGGCAGGTGAGGATCGCGTCCTCGGAGGGACGGCCCTCGCGGCGGAAGAAGCTGCCGGGGATCTTGCCGGCGGCGTACATCCGCTCCTCGACGTCCACCGTGAGGGGGAAGAAGTCGAGCTGATCCTTGGGGTTCTTGGAGGCGGTGGTGGCCGACAGCACCATGGTGTCGTCGTCCAGGTACGCCACGGCGGAGCCGGCGGCCTGCTTGGCCAGGCGGCCCGTCTCGAAGCGGATGGTGCGGGTGCCGAAGGCGCCGTTGTCGATGACGGCCTCGGCGTAGTGGGTCTCGTTCTCCACTAGCGTTATCTCCTCGTCTTCGTCCCGTCGCTGCCCGTGTGACAGGGGGACGGTTGCGGAGAAGCGCTCCGGGCTGTGCGGGCCGGTCTTCGATCGAAGCACCCGGGTTTCACTTCCCCCGGGGGCCACTACCGAGGACCGGCGGCGGCTAGGTGCGCCTCTCCTCTTCTTGTGGTGCTGTGTCGTCCGTATTGCGTTGTGCTACCACACTACAAAGCGGTGGTGACACTCCGCACGTACAGCAAAGGGAGCGGTCCCCTTTCCTTCGGGAACCGCTCCCCTCACGGCGTCTTACTTGGCGCCCGCCGCACCGCGGCGGATGCCGAGGCGGTCGACCAGCGCACGGAAGCGCTGGATGTCCTTCTTCGCCAGGTACTGGAGAAGGCGGCGACGCTGACCCACCAGGATCAGCAGACCACGACGGGAGTGGTGGTCGTGCTTGTGGGTCTTGAGGTGCTCGGTCAGGTCCGAGATGCGGCGCGAGAGCATGGCGACCTGGACCTCGGGGGAGCCGGTGTCGCCCTCCTTCTGGCCGAACTCGGTGATGATCTGCTTCTTCGTAGCGGCGTCGAGCGGCACGCGTACTCCTCGTGGTCTGTGATGGCCACCGAGTGCCCCCGGTCTGTGTCTCGGGGGAGCTTCCGTTACTCGGGAGGCGGGGATCCGCTGAGCGCGGCCTCCAGAGCGGCGCTCCGGGGGTGCGTACACAAACGGCCGTCGCCCAGAGTACCAGGCTGCCGGAGCCCTCTTTGCCCTGGTCTCCGAACCTCCCGGCCTGAGCGGAGGGGGCCACTAGGGTGAGCAGATTCGGATCGTTCGTACGTCGGGAAGGGGTCGCTGGGGCATGGCGGAGACGGCTGAGGAGATCAAGGCACGCAAGGAGCGGGAGCGGGACGAGCTCTACGCCCTCGACATCTCCGGTGTCGAGTGGCACAGCGCGCCGGGCACCGAGGGCCACGAGGAGCGGGTCGAGATCGCCTACCTGCCCGAGGGGGCCGTGGCGATGCGGTCGTCGCTCGACCCGGACACGGTGCTGCGCTACACGGAGGCGGAGTGGCGGGCGTTCGTGCTGGGGGCACGGGACGGGGAGTTCGATCTTGAGTCGGCGCCCCGCAATGGGGGGCATCGCCCGGAGTGACGGGCGCGCAAGGGAGCCCTTACCGGGTCGTCGGGCACTCCCGACGACCCGGTGATCGAGCGGCGAGCCCCTGTGCGGCGCTGCCTCGTGGCGGTCGGCGGAGTGTCCAACTCAGCGGGAAACGGGCCTCGCGGCCGCCCTGCGGCCACGACTACGGCGCTGGACGGCGGTCCGGCGCCCCGCTGCGTCGTCCGACGCTTCACGTAGGTGTGGTTGATCCGCCGCCCGGCTGGTCCGGGTGAACACGGAGGGCGGGAGGACGGGGCTCAGCTGGTCATCGAGCGGACTGCCGAGTACACGTCGAACACCGCCAGGGTCAGCGGCACCAGGGTCAGCAGCACGAAGCCCTCGGCGATCTCCAGGAAGCGTCCCCAGAACGGGGGCCGCGTCGAGGGCGTTCGCCGTCGAGAGGTAGACGATCTGGTCGGTGTCGAGGATGGTGGGGTCGGCGCGCAGCGAGCCGGTCAGCTTG
>NZ_JBEXSH010000838.1:0-3975 GCF_040613555.1 Streptomyces sp. NPDC006265 | reverse complement strand
GGTACACGGGCGCGCCGGCGGCGGTCGCGTGCAGCGTCGCCCGGGTCAGGCCGGTGGCCCGGGCCCCCTCGTACAGCGCCTTGCGGGTCACGGCCTCCCCGTACCCGTGCCGCTCCCACGCCGGGTCGGTGGCGACGAGCACGACGAAGAGCCGCCCGTCCGCCTCGACGGTGGCGGCGCACGTTACCGGGACCCCGTCCCGCAGACCGAGATACGCGAACACGCCGCTCTTCCACAGCGAGGACCCGGCGAGTCCGTCCCGCCCGTCTTCCGACGGGAAGCCGTAGGCACGCGAGTTGATGTCCGCGTAGGCCGCGAGGAGTTCGTCGTCGGTCACGCGCACGAAGGCCGGTTCGGGATGGGCGGGCTCGGGGATCGGCAGCAGATCTCCCGCCATGCCGGTGCCGGGAAAGGCGTGGGCCAGCCCCGCTTCCCCGGCGGCCCCCCCGAGCACGGCGTGCGCCGGGTCGTCGAGCAGGTCCTCGAAGACCCGATCAGTGCTCGTCGCATGTTCCTGTCCTTCGGTTCGGCGTTCACGTCGTTCACGGATCTACTGCTCGCCTTCGGCTTCGGGCCGCGCCGTCTCGTAGACGTAGGTGAGGGTGGTGTCCAGGAGGTGGCGCAGCTGGGCCGGTGTCGGGGCGACGGCGGTGGCGATGAGGGCCTGGGGGTCGGCGAGAGGGGTCAGTACGGCGTGTCCCTCTGCCGGGTCGTCGCCGATGACGTGCGGCTTCTGGGGCATGTCCAGCGTCGTGTCGATCAGGAGGAGCTGCCCGGTCGCTCGGTGGGGTCCGAGGACGGCGGGGCCGTCCCACGCCGGTGCCGGGTAGCCGTAGGCGGTGTGCTGGTCGAGGAGCGGTCGTCCGCCGCGGCGTACGGTCAGGCGGGTGGTGAGGTGGCCCGGCGCCTCGCCCGAGCGGCCCAGGAGCTGTTCCTCCCGCATGAGCAGGCGGGAGGTGGGGGCGAGGTCGACGGCGAACGTCTGCCCATGTCGTGCAGCAGGTCCTCGGCGGCCATGGTGGAGGGCCGGATCCGGGAGTCGGCGAACGCCATGTCCGCCTCAACCTCCGGATTGAGGTGATGGCACACGATCATCATGTCGACGTGCTCCTTGACGGTGTTGACCGTGAAGGGCCGGGTCGGGTTCGTCGACGCGGGCAGTACGTTGGGTTTACCGGCGAGGCTGATCATGTCGGGGGCGTGGCCACCGCCGGCGCCCTCGATGTGGAAGATGTGCAGGCTGCGGTACTTGGCCTTCTTGGACTTACGGTCTTTCTTGGTCGCGGCGAAGGTGCTCTGCACGAAGCCGGCCTCGTTCAGCGAGTCGGCGTGCAGCGCGACCTGGACACCGGTCTCCTCGCACACCGTCAGCGCGGCGTCGATCACCGCCGGGGTGGCACCCCAGTCCTCGTGGATCTTCAAGCCGAGCGCGCCGGCCGCGACCTGGTCGTGCAGAGCCTTCTTCGAGACGGTGCTGCCCTTGGCAAGCAGGCCGATGTTCACCGGGAAGGCGTCCAGCGCCTCGAAGGTCCGCTGGATGTGCCACTTGCCCGGCGTCACGGTGGTGGCCGTGCTGCCCTCGGCCGGGCCGGTTCCGCCACCGATCAGTGTCGTCACGCCCGACGCCACCGCCTCGTGGATCTGGTTTGGGCAGAGGAAGTGCACGTGGGTGTCGACGCCGCCCGCGGTCAGGATGCGCCCCTTGCCGGAGATCACCTCCGTCTCGGGACCCACGACGAAGTCCGAGGCGCGAGGGTCGTCGTTGGGGCGCGGCGTCATGGTCTCCGGGTTGTACGCCTTGCCGATGGCCCGGATACGGCCGTCACGCAGCCCGACGTCGGCCTTGACGACGCCCCAGTGATCCAGGATCAGCGCACCGGTGATCACGGTGTCCACCGGCTCGCGGGGGTCGTCGCGAGGGATGTGTGACTGGCCCATCGACTCACGGATCACCTTGCCGCCGCCGAAGACCATCTCGTCGCCGCTGCGCCCCGGCCCACCGCACCAGTCCGCTTCGATGCGCAGGACGAGATTGGTGTCGGCCAGCCGGATCCGGTCGCCGGCGGTCGGCCCGTACAGGTCGGCGTACCGGGAACGCAGCAGCGGGTCCCAGGGCTTGCCCTTCTCAGTCCTGTCCGGCATCGAGGTGCTTCTCCTCTTCGCTCTTGTCGGCCTGGAGCCCGTGGACGATGCGCTCGCCGGCGATCGGCACGAGCATTACGGTGCGCTTGTCACCGGGCTCGAACCGTTCGGAAGTGCCGGACGGGATGTGCAGCCGCATGCCGTGGGCCGCCTCGCGACGGAACTTGAGTCCCTCGTTGGCCTCGGCGAAGTGGAAGTGGGATCCCACCTGGACCGGGCGGTCCTTGGGGTTGCGCACGACCAGCGGAACGGGCGTCGCGCCGTCGTTGAAGGCCACCCGGTGTTCGTCCTCGTCCGGCAGCAGTTCCGGCTTGCCCGGATGGACGTCCACCGTGGTGGACGCCTCATCGAACGGCTTGCTGATGGTCACCAGCTTCGTGCCGTCCGGGAACGTCGCCTCGACCTGGACGTTGTCGACCATCTCCGGCACGCCGTCCATGACCTCGCTGCGCTTCAGCACATGGCGCCCGGACTCCATGACCGCGTCGACCGTCGCCCCGGCCCGCGCCTCCTCGAAGACATGCGCCGTCAACAGCGCCATGACTTCGGGATAGTTCAGCAGCAGACCGCGTTCACGCCGCCGCTGGGCGACATCGGCCGCCACGTGGATCAACAGACGTTCCTGCTCGTGCGGTGTCAGATGCACGCTGGTCCCCCTCTCCTGGTCGTCGCTACACCCACGCGGCGAGACCACGAAGCGGAAAGAAGATGCCTCCCGCCGTACCTGCCGCAGACAGATCCTGGGAGAGGAGAGAACCCATGGGCATGGAAACGCACAGGTCAGCCCTGATGGAGTGAACCGGGGGCACAGGGCGCATGCGGGGCGCAACGCCCGCGTGCAGGGTGAGAAGGCAACGGTCGCTTCGTAGGTACGGCCCACGGTCGATTGAACGCGGCGGGGCGCTGGCCTGGTGATACCTGGATGTGCCCTCTGGCTGGACCGGAAGGTTCATCTTGCCCAGTCGATGGCTGTTGTGGGACAGGCCCCGTGCAATGGGGCGGTCGGGTAGGTGAGGCGATCTTGTGCCCTACACCGGTAACTGACCGAACCAACTGAGGTCCTTGCGCAGGATGAGGAACTCGTCTTGTACGCGGTGAGCGGGCACCGTGACGGCGCCGACGTCGGGGCGTATCGCCGGAGCAGCGTTTCGAGCTTCCAGTCCCGCGTTCGGCCTTGGCGGTGAGCAGCCTTGCTCCGGCATGCTGAGTCAGGAAGTCGCGACGCTCGCGCTGCACCTGCACCTGCACCAGGCGGCGGGGAACGCCAACACCCTCCTCCTACGGCCGGTTCGAGCTGGCCATCAACTCCCACATCGAGGATCGCGCCGGGCGGGCAGAAGACGCGGCAGCGTCCGTGGGCGGCCGGGGTGCCGGCCGGGCGCTGACGCTCGCGGGGGGATGCCGACGTCGATTGGCACCGCAGGTGTGGCGGGCGAGCTGGTGGACATCTGTGTCGCGCAGGCGCGCGCGATCCGCGTGCTCCTGGTGGTACGGGCTTGAAGAAGCACGCCGGCCGAGATGAAGCACCAGCTCACGCCAGTGACGTGCCCGCATGGGCGCGCGATCAAGGCGGGGAGAACGGAGCAGGCGACGGCTACGACCGCGGAAACGGCCCGCGGCGGTCCGCAGACTCAGGCGCGCAGTCTTCAGCTGTCGGAGATCGTGCTGGGCTGAGGCTGGGCGGCTTCGTCGACGGGATCCTGCCGCGGCAGGCAACGTTTGCACGTCAAGGAGCGGTGTCCGGTGCGTGCTCTCGGCGTGCCGGCCGGAAGCCCTCGTACTGGACGTACTCGGGGTTTCGGCCGGTGCGGCGAGTGGGGGTACCCCCTGCTC
>NZ_JBEXSH010000837.1:0-3984 GCF_040613555.1 Streptomyces sp. NPDC006265 | reverse complement strand
GCCCGCCGACGGCCCGACCGGCGCCTTCTTCGACGACGAGGGCGAGGTGCCGTGGTAGCCCCGAGGGGAGCGGCGGGTCCGTTCAGCCGAAGGGCACGGCGTCCGTCGCGGAGGTGTGCCAGTTGGTGACGACCGGCTTGTCGACCGTGATGGTCCCGACCTTCAGGGAGACCGGCTCGGGGTCGCCGTCACCGACGGCGACGATGATGCTGTCCAGCTCCTTGCCGCCGTCGCTGCCGGTGCTCTTGGGGTTGACCCCGGCGTAGGCGGTGGTGTTCCCGCTCAGCGTGATCTGCTCGCCCACGGCCTGCTCCGCGGGGCCCGCCTCGGTGCCGTCGGATCCGAAGGCGACGGTCGGCAGCGCGGCGGGCAGGACGCAGGTGATCTCCGGCTTCGCCTTCGCGGAGATCAGGATGTAGCCACCGGCCCGGGTCTCGGACTTGGTGTTCCAGGAGATGTCGTTGGCGCCGCAGCTCTGCCCGACGGGTTCCCGCTTGCCGTCGCCGGTGTCGGCGCCGGAGCCGGCCCCGTCCTCGGTCCCGCCCGTCGCCCCGGAGCCCTTGCCGGCCGCGCCGGAGTCCTTGCCGGTGCCCTTGCCGCTGCCCGCGGCCGAGGAGCCGGACGGGGTGGCCGCGTCACCGGAAGCGGACGAGGAACCCTGCGATGTGCCGGTGTCCGCGGCCCTGTCCGTGTCCTGGCATGCGGTCATCGGCAGGGCGCCGCCGATGAGGGCTGCGGAGACGAGAAAGGCCTTGCGACGGTTGCCGGACATGAAATCCCGTGATTCGTCGAGCGGTCGAGGCCGCGGTCGGTTCGGCCTCCCGTTGTTTCTTGATCCCTATGAGGGGGCTGGGAGCCGCGGGGATCCCGTCGTCTCCGTTCCCGCACCACGCCGTCACCGATCGGTGACATGTCCACGTAGTTGTCGCCGGATACGGCCATCCGGGGGGTGTGACCTTCGTCGCCGGAGCGGCGCGGCGGCGCGTCCGCCGCCATGCCGTCCGCCGAGCGCGGCGGCAGCGGCTCATCACCCGTCGGCAGAGGTCACAGGGCCGGCACACGAGGGCGCGACAGGAAGGCCCGCGCCCGTGGAGGGAAATATCTGTGCCCGCAAAATGAGAAATAGAAGCGGGGCCCGCCGAATATTCCTCGATCGTCCACCGGATCGCAATTTCCGGTCGCCACGGGGCCGAACCCACCGTGCTACTGTCGATCTCAGTTGCAGGTGTGGTTGCCAGAAGGTTCATTTCCTACGGGGTAATCATCACGGCGACACGGAATTCGCACAGGGTGAATTCCCGAAACCGCCTCCGAAGGAGAAACAAAATGGCTACCGGTACCGTGAAGTGGTTCAACTCTGAAAAGGGCTTCGGCTTCATCGAGCAGGACGGCGGCGGCGCCGACGTCTTCGCCCACTACTCGAACATCGCCGCCCAGGGCTTCCGCGAGCTGCTCGAAGGCCAGAAGGTGTCGTTCGACATCGCGCAGGGCCAGAAGGGCCCGACGGCCGAGAACATCGTGCCCGCCTGACATCGGCGCTCGCGCATATTTCGCAGCTGGGGCCCGCACCTGAAGGGGTGCGGGCCCCAGCTCGCTGTTTTCCCCGCCGGCCCGATCCGGCCGCATCGACTTCGGCTCGTCTCGAGATTCTCTGCGCCGCTCCTCTGCTGCGGATTTCCTTGCTACGCGCCCGTCAAGGAAGGTCCCGCATGAAGCGTGCCCACACATCCCGTACCCGTGACCGTTTCCCGAGGAGCGACGGCGCCGACCGCCGCTCCGGCGGCCCGCGCGGCCCCAGGAGCCACGGACCCCGCAGGGCTCCCCAAGGCGAGTTCGCCCTGCCGGAGACCATCACGCCCCCGCTGCCGGCCGTCGAGTCGTTCGCCGATCTCGACCTGCCCGCACGGCTGTTGGCCACCCTCGGCCACGAGGGCGTGACCGCGCCGTTCCCGATCCAGGCGGCGACCCTGCCGAACTCCGTGGCCGGCCGGGACGTCCTGGGCCGCGGCCGCACCGGCTCGGGCAAGACGCTCGCCTTCGGGCTCGCCGTACTGGCCCGGACGGCCGGGCGGCGCGCCGAGCCGCGGCAGCCGCTCGCCCTCGTCCTCGTGCCCACCCGCGAGCTGGCCCAGCAGGTCACCGACGCGCTCACGCCGTACGCCCGCGCCGTGAGCCTGCGGCTCGCCACCGTCGTCGGCGGGATGCCGCTCGGCAGGCAGGCCAGTGCGCTGCGCGGCGGGGCCGAGGTGGTCGTCGCCACGCCCGGCCGGCTCAAGGACCTCATCGACCGGGGCGACTGCCGCCTGGACCAGGTCGACATCACCGTCCTCGACGAGGCCGACCAGATGGCCGACATGGGCTTCATGCCGCAGGTCACCGCCCTGCTCGACCAGGTGCGCCCCGGCGGTCAGCGGATGTTGTTCTCCGCCACCCTGGACCGCAACGTCGACCGGCTGGTCCGCACCTATCTGCACGACCCGGTGGTGCACTCCGTCGACCCGTCCGCGGGCGCGGTCACCACGATGGAGCACCACGTGCTCCATGTGCACGACACCGACAAGCACCGGACGACCACCGAGATCGCGGCGCGCGAGGGCCGGGTGATCATGTTCCTCGACACCAAGCACGCGGTGGACCGGCTGACCGCGCACCTGCTGAGCAGCGGTGTCCGCGCCGCGGCCCTGCACGGCGGCAAGTCCCAGCCGCAGCGGACCCGGACCCTCGCCCAGTTCAAGAGCGGGGACGTGACGGTCCTGGTGGCGACGAACGTCGCGGCCCGCGGCATCCACGTCGACAACCTCGACCTGGTCGTCAACGTGGATCCGCCCAGTGACCACAAGGACTACCTGCACCGCGGCGGCCGTACGGCACGCGCCGGCGAGTCCGGCAGCGTGGTCACCCTGGTGACCCCGGGCCAGCGGCGCGGCATGAGCCGGCTGATGTCGTCGGCGGGCATCACCCCCCAGGTCGCCCAGGTGCGTTCCGGCGAGGCGGAGCTGAGCCGCATCACGGGCGCCCAGGCCCCTTCCGGGGTCCCGGTCGTCATCCCCGCGCCGCGCGCGGAACGCCCTCGCGGCGCGTCCGCCGGGTCCCGGGGCCGCCGGGGCCGCCGTCCCGCCGGGCAGGGCCGCCCCGCCGGTGAAGCGGCGCGCCCCAGGGGGCAGCGGCGGACCGGCTTCGGCTCGGCCGCGTAGAGCCCTGCGCCCACTCGCCATCCCCACTCGGCAGGAGACACCCTTGACGCCGGTTCTGACGCAGCACCACTCCATGGCACACGCACCTCGGATCCCTGACGACATGACGGTCGAGGTGGCGCTGTCCCTCATGGCCGGTGCGCAGGTCGATCACCTCGTCCTCTGCGACGGGGACGACCAGAGCACGGGCCTGGTCACGCTGGCCCGGCTCAGTGTTCTCCGGGACGCCCCCACCTATACGGACCGGGTCCGGCTCCGGGACCTCCCGGAGGGCTGAGACACAGGCGGGTCACCGCCACCAGAGACCCAGTGAGGGCCCAGCCGACGCGCGTCGGCAGGGCCCTTATTGCCATGTCGCCACGCCGTCGGACGCCACAGCATGCCTGTATCCACCGGGTTCCAAAATCTGTCTTTGTCAGGGTAGACATTGCTCCTCGTCGTGGTTAACCTTCTTCTCGTAGACATGGTCAGACAGAACCGAGAAGGACGGAGGAGCAGACGCCATCAGGATCGCCCGGCCGGGAAGCTCCCGGTCCGGGTACCGCAAGACCCCGGATTGGATGGTGGTCCCCGGTCACGCAGCCGCGATCCCCGCTACCCCTCCCGCAGCCGGGCCGGGTAGCGGAAACAGAAGGTCGGCACCGCATGAGAGCCGACAGATGGTGTTGAATTTCCTTCGGGGCCCTGGTGCCGTACGGCAGCCAAGCGCGTCGGGGTCAAGCGGATCGTGAGCGCGATCAAGGCCATCCGCAAGGGCAAGGGACACACGCTCGCCAACGACCTCCAGTGG
>NZ_JBEXSH010000836.1:0-4005 GCF_040613555.1 Streptomyces sp. NPDC006265 | reverse complement strand
GCTCAGCGCCCAGATCGACCTGGAGTCCGGGGCGCTGCGGCACTGGACGGAGCCGGAGCCGCAGCCCGCGTCCTCGCAGCAGTCCGCGGCCTCCCGGCAGCCGGGCTCGCCGGCGCGGTCCGCCACGCCGCCGCCGTGGCCCGAGGTGCCCGCCGCCGATGCCGCCACGGCCGATCAGACCTGGCCGGACACCGCGCAGTCGAGCCCCGAACAGGGGTCGGCGCGGCCCGCCATCACGCCGCCGGGACCGCGTCCGACCTACCCCTGGCAGAAGAAGCCCCGTCCCGAGAGCACCACTTGATCCGGCCAATGGCCCCGCGGGCCGCAGTGGCCGGGCTGCCACACGGGCGCTACGGCAGGTAACCTCCAGCTCATGTCCCGCCATGTCGCTATCGTCACCGATTCAACGGCCTACCTGCCGACCCGGACGATGGAGCGTCACGGCATCACCGCGGTGCCCCTGACCGTGGTCCTCGGTGACCGGGCGCTGGAGGAGGGCACCGAGATCTCGACCCGCGCCCTCGCCCAGGCTTTGCAGAAGCGGCGCCCCGTAACGACCTCGCGGCCCGGTCCCGCGGTCTTCGAGGAGACGTACCGCAAGGTCGCCGAGTCCGGCGCCACCGGCATCGTCTCCCTCCACCTCTCCGCCGAACTCTCCGGGACGTACGACGCTGCCGTCGTGGCCGCACGCCAGGCGCCGGTGCCGGTGCGGGTGGTGGACACGGGCATGATCGCGATGGCGCTCGGGTTCTGCGCGCTCGCCGCGGCGGAGGCCGCGGAGTCGGGCGGGACGGTCGACGAGGCCGTCGCAGCCGCCGAGAAGAGGGCCGCGGGCACCTCCGCCTACTTCTACGTCGACACCCTCGACTACCTGCGGCGCGGCGGGCGTATCGGCGCCGCACAGGCCCTGCTCGGCTCGGCGCTCGCGGTGAAGCCGCTGCTGCAACTGGCCGACGGCCGGATCGAGCCGCTGGAGAAGGTGCGGACCGCGTCCAAGGCGATCGCCCGCCTCGAGGAGATCGCCGCCGACCGTGCGGGCAGCGCCCAGGTCGATGTCGCCGTTCACCATCTCGCCGCCCCGGACCGGGCGACGGCCCTCGCCGACCGGCTGCGGACCCGGGTGTCCGGGCTGGCCGATCTGCATGTCAGCGAGGTCGGGGCGGTGATCGGGGCGCATACGGGACCCGGGCTACTGGGCGTCGTGGTTTCGCCCCGGTGAACGTTGCTGTGGGGCTTCGTCCGCCCGTGTGAGTGGCGGAGTTATCCACAACCGGGGGAGTGTCCCCGGGAATTGACCAAGATCATCGCGGGTGGGTCGGGGTGGCCGATCCTCGTCGCATGGCACTTCGATCACGTTCACGCACAGCGACCGCGACCAGTGGGCCGGGCCGTCATCCGGCGTCCGACGGGCGCGTCCGTCACCACCGACGCCCGCCCGGTGTGCGCGGCCGGGCCCGGCAGCGTCATGCCTCGGCGGAGGAACTCCGGCGGCGTGCGGGGGTGTTGTTCGGCGAGCCCGCAGGGCCGGCGGGACCTCCGGGGCGGGTCGAGCCGGTCGAACCGGCCGGGGAGCGTCGGGAGTCGGGGCAGGGGCCGCCGGGTTCCGTTTACCTCGACGAGACTCCGCGGGGGCTTGGTGGCCGCCCCGCGCTCGCGGAGCCCATGGGCGGTCTCCCCGACCTGGAGGGCGAGGACGTCCGCGCGGGGGAGGGAGTCTGGCGGGAGCGGGCCGGGTCGGCACTGCGGGAGCGCATGCCGCTGTGGTTGCAGACCAGGTGCGGTCTGGAGCGGCGGAGCGTGGTGGCTCTGACGGTGGTGCTCGTCGTCGCCGCGGCCTTCGCCGTGCAGCACTTCTGGGCAGGCCGGACCCAGTCCGTGCGGCCGCCGGAGGTGGTGCGGGCTGCGGTGCCGTTCGGAGAGGGGGAGGAGAGCGGGCAGGCCGGAGGGAAGGGCGGGGCGGGCGCTGCCGGGGTGCCGGACGGTGCTGCTCCGGGCGCTTCCGCCGGGTCCGCGAAGGCGAGGGCGCCCGAGATCGTCGTGGACGTGGGAGGCAAGGTCCGTGAGCCGGGGATCCACCGGCTGCCGGCCGGCTCGCGGGTGGCTGACGCCCTGAGCGCGGCGGGCGGGGTGAAGCCGGGCACGGACACCGACGGGCTCAACCGCGCCCGGTTCCTCGTGGACGGCGAGCAGGTGATCGTCGGGGGGCCGGCTCCCGCCCCGGCTCCCGGAGCGGGTGGTGGTTCGGCTCCCGGCGGCCCGGTGGCCGCGCCGGCCGCTCCCGTCTCCCTCAATACGGCCACCGCGGAGCAGCTCGACACCTTGCCGGGGGTCGGCCCGGTGCTGGCGCAGCACATCATCGACTACCGCACACAGCACGGCGGTTTCCGTTCCGTGGACGAGCTGCGCGAGGTGAACGGCATCGGCGATCCGACATGTAGACGGTAACCTATCGCGCATGAAGCCACAACGGGCCGTGCTGCTCCTCCGGATCTCGTACCGCAAGGCAGACGAGGGCGAAGACGAGCAGGTCGACGATTCGACGCGCCGCCGCCGCGAGTTCTCCAAGGGCATCGGCCGGCAGGAAGAGGACGGCCGCGCGCTTGCCGAGCGGCTCGGCTGGACCGTGGTGAAGGTCATCCCCGAGGACGACACGTCCGCCTTCAAGCGCCGGAAGATCAAGCTCCCCGACGGGTCGACCGCCCTGCGCACCGTCCGCCCCGGCTTCCGGGCCGCCCTCGATGGCCTCGCCTCCGGGGAGTACGACGGCCTCATCGCGGACGACCTGGACCGCGTGGCCCGCGACCCGCGCGACCTTGAAGACCTCATCGACGTAGTGGAGTCCCGCCGGCCGCGGATCCCCGTGGAGTCCGTGACGGGCTCCCTGCGGCTCGCGAACGACGCCGACATCACCATGGCCCGCATCATGTGCGCCGTCGCCAACAAGAGCAGCAGGGACACCGCCCGGCGCGTCACCAGGAAGCACGAGGAGTTGGCCGCCGAGGGCAAGCCGCCCGGCGGTGGATACCGCGGCTACGGATTCAGCGCCATCGGGCACGAGCCGGTCGAGGAGGAGGCGAAGATCCTCCGCGAGATCGCCGCACGCATCCTGGGTGACTGGGACGGCTGGACGCCGGAGCAGCGCGCCGCGATCGACCCGACGACGGGCGAGTCCCTCAACTCGATCGCCGCCGACCTGGAGCGCCGGAAGGTTCCCACGGTGACCGGGGCGCCGTGGCGGGACCGGTCGGTGCGCTCGGTCGTCTCGAAGCCGTCGGTGGCCGGCCTGCGCGAGTACCGGCGCGAAATCGTCGGCGAAGCCGTGTGGGAGGCCATCATTCCCCGGGAGCGTTGGGAGCAGGTCCGCGCACGCCTGGCGGGCCGTCACCGGGCCGTGGACCTGACGCTGAAGCGGTGGCTCACGGGCGTCCTGCGCTGCTCGAACTGCGGGCACATGCTGATGGGCTGGCAGGGCAACAACGGGCCGCGCTACTGGTGCGCGAAGCCGCACGGTGGCTGCGGAAAGATGGCGGTGAAGGCCGCGTTCGTCGAGGATGAGGTGAAGCGGCAGGTGCTGGAGCTGCTCGGGCAGCCCCTCGTGCTGCAACGGCTGCGGACGGTCGCCGACACGGAGGTGACCGACGACGTGCGCGCCGAGCTGGCCGCCGACGAGGACCAGTTGAAGGTCATGGCGGGCATGTTCGCCCGACGGGAGATCACCTTCGCGGAGTACCGCGAGGGCCGCGTCATCATCGAAAAGCGGATCAAGGAGTCCCGGGCGCTGCTGACCTCCCGTGCTCCCCGGGTGCTGCGGCGGCTGCTGGACGCCGAGGATGTGGCCGCGGGCTGGTCGGCCCTGACCCCGGTCGACAAGCGGGAGGTCGTCCTCGCCCTGGTGCCGGGGTACGAGGTGCTGCCCCATGACCGCAGCAGGGGCAACAAGTTCGACCCCGGGCGTCTGGTGCCGATCGAGGCCTGACGCACTGCGGCCCCTCCCCGTGCTGGGGG
>NZ_JBEXSH010000835.1:0-4010 GCF_040613555.1 Streptomyces sp. NPDC006265 | reverse complement strand
GGAGGTGCGCTATGTCCGCGAACTCGGCTGACCGGCCGCCGCAGCTGGAGGTCGTGCTCGCACCGAGGGCGCGCCGGGACCGGCGTTTTTGGTCGCCCGCCCTTCACCCCCGTCCGTACACAGGAGCCCAAGATGTTCGAGGCCGTCGAGGAACTCGTCGCCGAGCACGCCGACCTGGAGAAGAAGCTCGCCGACCCGTCGGTCCACTCCGACCAGGCCAACGCGCGCAAGCTGAACAAGCGTTACGCCGAGCTCACCCCCATCGTCGCCACCTACCGCTCCTGGACGCAGACGGGCGACGACATCGGGACCGCGCGCGAACTGGCCGCCGACGACCCCGACTTCGCGGCCGAGGTCAAGGACCTGGAGCGGCAGCGCGAGGAGCTCACGGAGAAGCTGCGCCTCCTGCTCGTCCCGCGCGACCCCAGCGACGACAAGGACGTCATCCTCGAGATCAAGGCGGGCGCGGGCGGCGACGAGTCGGCGCTGTTCGCCGGCGACCTGCTGCGCATGTACCTGCGCTACGCCGAGCGCGTGGGCTGGAAGACCGAGATCATCGACGCCACCGAGTCCGAGCTGGGCGGCTACAAGGACGTCCAGGTCGCCGTGAAGACCAAGGGCGGCCAGGGCGCCACGGAGCCCGGCAAGGGCGTCTGGGCGCGGATGAAGTACGAGGGTGGCGTGCACCGGGTGCAGCGCGTGCCCGCGACGGAGTCCCAGGGCCGTATCCACACCTCCGCGGCCGGTGTGCTCGTCACGCCCGAGGCCGAGGAGGTCGACGTCGAGATCAACCCGAACGACCTCCGCATCGACGTCTACCGGTCCTCCGGGCCCGGCGGACAGTCCGTCAACACCACCGACTCCGCCGTGCGTATCACGCACATTCCCACCGGAGTCGTCGCCTCCTGCCAGAACGAGAAGAGCCAGCTGCAGAACAAGGAGCAGGCACTGCGTATCCTGCGCTCCAGGTTGCTCGCAGCGGCGCAGGAGGAGGCGGAGAGGGAGGCCGCCGACGCCCGCCGCAGCCAGGTCCGCACCGTCGACCGCTCCGAGAAGATCCGCACGTACAACTACCCGGAGAACCGTCTCTCGGACCACCGTGTCGGCTTCAAGGCGTACAACCTGGACCAGGTCCTGGACGGCGACCTCGACGCGGTGATCCAGGCCTGCGTCGACGCGGACTCCGCGGCGAAGCTGGCAGCCGCGTAAGGCCGGCACGAGCACGTACGAGCAATACGGAGGACTTGCGTGAATCTGCTGCTCGCGGAGGTGGCCCAGGCCACTCAGCGGCTCGCCGACGCCGGCGTGCCCTCGCCGCGTACCGACGCGGAGGAACTCGCCGCGTTCGTGCACGGCGTCAAGCGCGGCGAGCTGCACTCCGTCAAGGACTCCGACTTCGACGCCCGCTACTGGGAGGTCATCGCCCGCCGCGAGGCCCGCGAACCGCTCCAGCACATCACCGGGCGCGCCTACTTCCGCTACCTGGAACTCCAGGTCGGCCCCGGGGTGTTCGTGCCGCGGCCCGAGACGGAGTCCGTGGTCGGCTGGGCCATAGACGCCGTGCGGGCCATGGACGTCGTGGAGCCGTGCATCGTCGACCTGTGCACCGGCTCCGGCGCCATCGCGCTGGCCCTCGCCCAGGAGGTGCCGCGCTCGCGCGTGCACGCCGTGGAGCTGTCCGAGGACGCCCTGCGGTGGACCCGCAAGAACGTCGAGGGGTCCAGGGTCGACCTGCGGCAGGGCAACGCCCTCACCGCCTTCCCCGACCTGGACGGCCAGGTCGACCTGGTCATCACCAACCCGCCGTACATCCCGCTCACCGAGTGGGAGTACGTCGCCCCCGAGGCGCGGGACTACGACCCCGACATGTCCCTCTTCTCCGGCGAGGACGGCCTGGACCTCATCCGCGGCCTGGAACGCACCGCGCACCGGCTGCTGCGCCCGGGCGGCGTGGTCGTCGTCGAGCACGCGGACACCCAGGGCGGCCAGGTGCCGTGGATCTTCACCGAGGAGCGGGGCTGGGCCGACGCGGCCGACCACCCGGACCTCAACAACCGCCCACGCTTCGCCACGGCCCGCAAGGCGCTGCCGTGAGCACACCGGGCACCCCGCGCTCTTCGCGGACTTCATCCCAGCAGCACGTGTACGAGGAGGCCAGCTAAAGATGGCACGGCGATACGACACCAACGACGCGACCGACCGTGTGACCGGTCTGCGCGAGGCAGCGTCCGCCGTCCGCCGTGGCGAGCTCGTGGTGCTGCCGACGGACACGGTGTACGGCATCGGCGCCGACGCGTTCTCCTCGGAGGCGGTCGCCGACCTGCTGGACGCGAAGGGCCGGGGCCGCAACATGCCCACCCCCGTCCTCATCGGCTCCCCCAACACGCTGCACGGCCTGGTGACGGACTTCTCCGAGCTGGCCTGGGAGCTGGTCGACGCCTTCTGGCCGGGCGCGCTGACGCTCGTCGCCCGGCACCAGCCGTCCCTCCAGTGGGACCTCGGGGACACCCGGGGCACGGTCGCCGTGCGCATGCCGCTGCACCCGGTCGCCATCGAGCTGCTGACCGAGGTCGGTCCCATGGCCGTCTCCTCCGCCAACCTGACCGGCCACCCGGCGCCGGAGGACTGCGACGCCGCGCAGGAGATGCTCGGCGACTCCGTCTCCGTCTACCTCGACGGGGGCCCGACCCCCGGCATCGTGCCGTCGTCGATCGTCGACGTGACCCGTGAGGTGCCGCTGCTGCTGCGCGCGGGCGCCATCTCGGCGGACGAGCTGCGAAAGGTCGTACCCGACCTCGAGGTGGCGAATTGACGGCCCCTGGATCGGGGCGTGGCATAGGCAACGGGGAAAGCGCGGCGGAGATCACGACGACCTTCGTGGGACTTCCGCGCGACAGCTTCCGCATCCTCCACGTCAGCACCGGCAACGTGTGCCGCTCGCCCATCACCGAGCGGCTGACCCGCCATGCCGTGCGGGAGCGGCTCGGGATCCTGGGCGGCGGGCTGATCGTGGAGAGCGCCGGCACCTGGGGGCACGAGGGCGCGCCCATGGAGTCCCACGCGGAGACCGTCCTGGCCGACTTCGGCGCGGACGCCTCCGGCTTCACCGGGCGCGAGCTCCTCGACGAGCACGTGATCCGCGCCGACCTGGTGCTGACCGCCACCCGGGACCACCGGGCGCAGGTCATCTCCATGGGGCACTCGGCGGGCCTGCGCACCTTCACGCTCAAGGAGTTCACCCGCCTGGTCAAGGCCATCGACCCGGCGACCCTGCCGCCCCTGGAGGAGGGCGTGGTCCTCCGCGCGCGTGCGCTGGTCCGCGCCGCGGCCGCTCTACGCGGGTGGCTGCTCGCGCCCACCGCCGAGGCGGACGAGGTCTACGACCCCTACGGCGCGCCCCTGACGTTCTTCCGTTCCATCGGGGACGAGATACACCAGGCACTCGACCCGGTCGTCACGGCCCTCACCGGCGTCCCCGCAAAGACGTAACAGCCGAGCGCTCCCCAGGCCCCGGGCCTACATTGGTCGTACGTGTCACCGTCGACGCCCGGAGCCCACCATGACGGTCACCCCTGCCATCGAGGCCGACGTCCTGCGCCGCCAGGACCCCGAGCTCGCCGACATCCTGCTCGGGGAGCGGGAGCGGCAGTCGACGACGCTCCAGCTGATCGCCGCCGAGAACTTCAGCTCCCCGGCCGTGCTGGCCGCGCTCGGTTCCCCGCTGGCCAACAAGTACGCCGAGGGCTACCCAGGGGCGCGGCACCACGGCGGCTGCGAGATCGTCGACGTCGCCGAACGCGTCGCGGTCGACCGGGCCAGGGCGCTGTTCGGCGCCGACCACGCCAACGTCCAGGCGCACTCGGGCTCTTCGGCGGTGCTCGCCGCCTACGCCGCCCTGCTCCGCCCCGGCGACACCGTCCTCGCGCTCGGCCTGCACTACGGCGGGCACCTCACGCACGGCTCACCCGCCAACTTCTCCGGCCGCTGGTTCGACTTCGTCGGATACGGCG
>NZ_JBEXSH010000834.1:0-4012 GCF_040613555.1 Streptomyces sp. NPDC006265 | reverse complement strand
GGTACTCCTGGTTCAGGACCAGTTCCAGTGTGCCGAGCTTCCGGGCCCGGCGCAGAGAGGCGAGGGTGACCTTCAGGGCGGTCGGCGACTTGGCGAGCAGGGTCTCCCCGGCTTCCTTCGCGGCGGGGTCGCCGTGCGCGAGCAGCCGACGCACGATCTCTTCGACGGTGTCGGCGGCGTAGCAGGCGTCGATCCAGTCGCGCTGACCGGCCAGGGCGCCCTCCGGAGGTGTCCGCGCGTAGCCGGCCAGGGCCTCCCCCGCGGGCAACTCGGCCAGGGCGTCGAGGAGATCGGGCAGTGAGGCCGTCGGCACGTAGTGGTCGGCGAGCCCGCACAGCACCGCGTCGGCGGCGCCGACCTGAGCTCCCGTCAGGGCCAGGTGGGTACCCAACTCCCCCGGGGCCACGGCGAGCAGGTGGGTGCCGCCCACGTCCGGCACAAAGCCGATGCCGGTCTCCGGCATGGCGAGCCGGGACCGCTCGGTGACGACACGGACGCTGCCGTGCGCCGAGACACCGACACCGCCGCCCATCACGATGCCGTCCATCACGGCGACGTACGGCTTGGGGCAGCGGGCGATGCGGGCGTTGAGGCGGTATTCGTCGCGCCAGAACGCGGCGGAGGCCGTGCCGTCACCGTCCCGGGCGTCGTCGTGGATGGCACGGATGTCACCACCGGCACACAGGCCCCGCTCCCCCGCGCCGGTGATGACGACGCTCTCCACGGCCGGGTCCCGCTCCCAGCCGTCCAGCGCCTCGTCAATGCGGCGGACCATGGTATGGGTGAGCGCGTTGAGGGCCCGAGGCCGGTTGAGCGTGATACGGGCGGCGCGCCCCTGGGTGTGGAAAACGACGGATGCGCGTTCTTCGGGTCGGCTCACCGGAGCTCCTTCGTCAGGCCCGGCAGTGGTTCACGAGTGGGGCGGAGGACCATGAGCGAGTCCTCCAGGGCCGCCACCATGGCGAAGGGGAATCGGTCGAGCTCGAGACAGAGTGCGACGTCGTCGGGGTGGGCTCCTTGACGTACGCCCTCCGTCAGCTCGGCGGCGGCACGCGACTCTCCCGCGCGGCGGAGGAACTCAGCCGCGTCCGTCCGGGCCTCGGTGGCTCTCCGAGCGATGTACTCGGCGCACGCCAGATCCTCGTCGGCCCGCCCGCCCTCGCCCGTGACCACGAACGTGACCCTGCCGTCCGCGCGTGCCCGCAGGAGCCGAGCCGTCGCCTCCGCCACCACGAAGCCGGCGCACAGCACGAGCGACGCCTCCTTGACCGCCAGGGCGCCGACCGTCCCTGCCGTGGTCTTCTGCACGACGGTCCGTCCGGTGAGGTCGAGGGACCGCAGCAGGCCGGGCGAGTTGACCGTGTCGAAACCGGGCGCGGGCGGACCGTCCTTGAGTGCCACCCAGTCCGGGTGGCGAGCCTTGAGGGCCAGGGCTTCGTCCAGCGACTCAGCGAGAACGGTCTTTTCCGCGCCCTGCCCGAAGGCCCAGGCAGCCACCGTGAAGGCACGCATGACGTCGATCACGACGGCCACGGAGGGGGTCTCGGTCAGCTCGGTGATGCCGAGGAAGCGAGCGTCCATCCAGCCATGATCGCGCATGCCCCGGACGACGCACTCAGGCAGTGATGCGCATCACCTCGACCGTCGTCGGTGATCCTTTGCGTCCTCGCCGGTGATCCTTCGGGGTGAGCCGGGCGCCGTTCGGGGGGCGGCGCGTGTGCGCTACATTTTGCCTCTCTTTGACCGCGATCACTCATGATCTCTACGCTTCGGAGTTGGCAATCCCATGAGCGACATCGTCAACGGACTCGGGCGGGCCACTGCATACGGCGGTCTGGGCCTGGTTCTGTTGGTCCTCGGCATCGTCCTGGTCGATGTGCTGACGCCTGGAAAGCTCGGCCGGCAGATCTGGGAACAGCGCAATCGCAATGCCGCCACGGTTCTCAGCTCCGCGCTGCTCGGTATCGGCGGCATCGTGTTCACGTCCATATGGACGACGTACGAGGACTTCGGCAGGGGACTGGTCTCGACGGCGGCGTTCGGGCTGCTGGGCCTGGTGATGATGGCGGTGGCGTTCCTGGTGGTGGACCTGGTCACGCCCGGGCGTCTGGGTACGACGCTGGTCGAGGAGGAGCCTCATCCTGCGGTCTGGGTCACGGCCTCCTGCAACCTCGCGGTGTCCGCCATCATTTCGGCGTCCATCGCCTGACCGGCCGACAGGCTCTGCGCGCACTTTCGGCCACGGTGCAGTCGGCACCTTCGCAGGAAGCAACTCCCGCCGCACAGTGAACGCACAGCCGCGGTCCTTCCTCTTGCACGGCGAAGCCCTCCAACTGACAGGAAGGTGCTGTGCGTTCACGTAGATGTATGCGCTCGCGTCTGTACCCGGCCGGGTCGGTGGTCCTGGCCATGGCCGCCGCAGGATCGGTGCTGGCGGGTCCGGCCGGCTCCGCCTTCGCCGCCGAGGCGGGCGGGCGCGCGGATCTGCGGGCGGATCCCAACCGCCACGGGCGGGTCGATGTCAGCGGTGGCAGCGACAACAACGGCGAGGACAGCTGGTCCGTCGAGCGCGGGGGCCGTGTATCTGCCCAACATCGATGACGACACCAAGCGGTGTCCGGTGAACGGGCCCGGTGGCGCACCGCTGTCCGACGCCAAGTTGGCCGCTTGCAACGACGGCTCGGACACGAAGGTCAACGGCACCGAGGACGCAGCCGATCTCGCCCGCATCCGTTCCGTTCCCCTGCCGGACCTCCCCGCGGACGCCGCAGGCAGCCTGGAGATCGCCACGGGTGGCGTGCACGCGCACCTCTTCCTCGAGCGCGCCGGAAAGTGGATCCTCGTCACGTCCGCGACCAGGTTGACGGCGGCCGAGCTGCGTTCGGGTGTGGAGTTCGACGTCGAGGCCACCGATGTCGTCCGCGACGGCGTGAAATGGGACGGCCGTGCGGTGGTCCGGCTGACGGTGATGTCCGGGCAGAAGTCCACCTCCGACGCGGTGACCTGCGCGTCGCTCCGCTGCTGACGCAGCATCACCTTCAGAACACGCAAAAGGTGATGGTGTCCAAGGTCCAGGGCGAGGGCCCGGACAGCCGCCTTCAGCGGGAGTTCGTCACCGCCCTCGAAAAGAAGGTCAAGAAGGCCGGGATCGCCACGCCGCTGGTCACCTTCGAGAAGTATGCCGACCGTTGGGCCCAGGACTTCGTCGAGCCGGCCAACGTCAGCATGACCGGGCCGGACGGTCAGCGGCAGGTGATGCGCGTGATGCTGCGTTCCGCGCAGCCGGACCGGGACGCGGGCCGGGTTTCGAGAGAGTGCCCGGCCGGGACGTCGGCGTCGTGCAGGTGACCGACCCGGCGGAGCCCGACGACTGCTCGCTGAACTCCATGGGAAACCTGGAGACCAGACCATCCCACCCTATGCGCACGGCGCTCGCTCCTTCCCGGCCGGGCGGATCATCATGGGCGAGCGCAAGGACAGCGGGGCACGTCCGTCGAAGGTGATGCGGACTCTGCTCACATCCCAGTGGCTGCAGGACCCGCTGCTGTTGGACACCTCCTGGCTGAGCGTGGGACACGTCGACGAGTTCGTGCAGTTCCTGCCCGCCGACACCCCGCGCGGCTGGCGCATCGGGGTCGCCGACCGGCAGGCGGGGCTGCGGCTGCTGCGCGACGCCAGGCGCGACGGCCACGGCAACACGAAGATGTTCTCCGTCCCGGGCCGCAGTGACACTCCGGCGCCCAAGGAGACCATCGACAAGGCGCTCGCCTCCCGCCACCTGGTGGCCGACAACGAGATGGAGGCCCGGCGCATCGCGGCCAACCTGGAGATCCTCAAGCGGGAGACCGGGGTCACCGACGACGAGATCGAGCGGGTGCCGGCGCTGTACACCCGGGGCTCGGAGGCTCTGAGCCCCGAGGGGCGCGAGATTCCCGTGCCCCGTCTGACGCGCATGGGCGCCGGCTCCGCCCTCGTGGACGGCCTCGGGGACCACGGCCAGCAGAAGTGGCTC
>NZ_JBEXSH010000833.1:0-4013 GCF_040613555.1 Streptomyces sp. NPDC006265 | reverse complement strand
GGACCACGCCGCCGCTCGACCGCACCGACTGCTTCATGGCCTTGGAGGCTGCCGTCCGGTGGTGGGGAGTTGATGTGCCGGAGGACCCAGGAGCTGGTGAGCTGGCACAGCTACTGGACGAGATCGTGGAAGGCCTGAGCGGGGACCGGATCCCCGAGCAGGCACGATCGGCCGCCAAGCTCCTGGCCCAGGCGGCTGAGGCACTGAGAGCCGTGGCCCGGCTCGGCGGCCTCCTGCCGGCGATCTCGTTGTGGCACCTCAGGACCGCGCTGCGACAAGAAGCCCTCGCCCGCGGCCAACTCGCCGAGCACGACGATCCCCAGCCAGCCGCCTCTCCCCTGTAACTCACGCCCCGAACCGGCGAACGGCGTGGCGCCCCCTTCGAGCCGAGACCGAGAACTACAGTGGCGCCCTGCGGCATCGGTCTGCTGCTCCTCACGCGAACCTCGGCCCACTGGTTCAAGGCGGAGGCGAAGAAGCGCGGCTTCGATCAGCTGCACCCCACCGACCGCAACACTGCACACCAGTGCCTGTTCCTCACGCTCCGCGGGCCGACGGAGCTGAGCGGAAGGTGCCTGAAGCCATGTCGGCCACCCAGACCAGCAGCCGGGCCCGGACCTACGCCCTCTACACCGGGGCCCCCCGCCAACTCGCATGCGAGATCGTCGCCGGCCTGCCCCGGCAAGCCCCTCTCATCCCGGCGCCCGCCCACTGCGCCCAACTCCTGCTCGAATCAGAGACGTTCTACTGGATCCTCAGCTCCCAGCGGAACTTCTTCGAGTTCCCCTTCGGCATCCAATACGTCCAGCCCACCGCTGAGGGCATCCGGCTCCACCTGGAGAGCAACGCGAGTCTCGACAGCCTGCTGGCCGGCCTCCTGCCCGCCCGCGTGTCCGTGGGCACCGGCGACGACGAGATCCACGGACTCAACGGGTGCCGGATCACCGCACGAAGCGAGCGCGGCATCGAGCTCCGCCGTCTCGGCCAGCCGACCAGCATCCAGCTCACCGGCCCCTCCCGACGCGCCTTCCACAAGGCCGAAGCCACCCTCGCCGAACGAATCCGCGACCACGCAGGCGAGGCCAGCTGGCTCGCCAGCGACACCTGGACCGCCCACGAACGCCGGTGGGAAGACGAGCGCCAGCCGCTCCCGTACGAATCCACCTGGCGTGACGCGGCCTGGCTCCCCAGCGGGCTGCTGCGCCGCCTCGGCCTCCTGCACACGGTCGCCGTGCCCCAGGTCGTCACCGGACACCAGTCTCGCCTGGGGGAGTGGTGGATCCTGGAGCTGGACCACTACTCCGACACCGGCCTGCGCCGGGCCGAGCTGGTGCAGGCCCTCATCGACCCCGAGCACGGGCTGCCGCTGGAACTGCGCGGGCACCGCGACCCAACCTCCGACGGGGGCCGCGGTCTGGTCCTGTTGAAAGCCCTGGACAATTCCGCCACCCTCCAGCTGCGCTACGACCGCTTCGACTACCCGGTCAAGGCGGAGCGGGCCGAGATGTTCGCGGCGATCCGGCGCCGGATCAGCGCCCTGACAGGCGAGGCCCCGCTCCCGGCGATGCCCGGCTGCTCGGCCACCGGCTGACACATCAGGGACCACCCTTGTGTCGTCAAGTCCCCTTCACCCGAAGGGATTGCCGTCACCATCCGATCTCCCACGCTCTACGCGCGTGCCGTACGGTTTGCGGACTGCGTCTGCCGGGGGGAACGGCAGGCCGGACCGGGGAGGGGACGGCGTCCAGATGGTCGGGGATGAACAGGAGACCTGGGGCGAACACGCGATCTGCCGAACCGCAGATCCGGACGAACTCTTCGTCGACGGCGCGGCCCAGAACCGGGCCAAGGCTCTGTGCACCGGCTGCCCGGTGCGCACCGAGTGCCTCGCCCATGCCCTCGACAATCGCATCGAGCACGGCGTCTGGGGCGGCATGACCGAGCGTGAACGGCGCTCCCTCCTGCGACGCCGACCGCTGGTCACCTCCTGGCGCCACCTGCTCGAAGCGGCCCGATCAGAACATGAGCGCGTCGCCCGGTCCGACGACGAGCAGCCCTGGAACGCCACAGGATGATCACCCCCGCTCGCACAATGCCTTCGGAGCCCGCGTCGCCGGAATGCGCTCGCCGGACGAAATCGCGAGAGCGGCGATGTCAGTGGCGCCTGACAGGATTCACGGATGGAGACCAACCACGCGCTACGCCACCCCGTGAACCAGCAGCGCCTCGACCAGGCCCTCGGTGACAAGGCGGACCGTGTCCAGGAGCGTTTCGAGGACGTCTACCAACGCCGCTACCCGATGCGCGTGATGCTCGAGGAACTCGGCCACGAACTGCTCGACCACGTCGCAGCGCGCACCATCCAGGACCCCGGCCTCGACGACGAGCGCACCCGCCTCGCCCTGGTCACCGCTGCTGAATGCCGCCTGGGCGTGCTGGACCTGGGCTGCACCCCCAGAGGCGACTGGGAGATCCCCTTGCCTCTTACCGGAACGCGCCTGACCAGCGAGGAGCTGGACTACGACGAGATGCACGACGCGACCGACACGGTCACCGCCCGCACATGGATCGACGCCTTCGAGATCTGCGTCGCCAGCGGTCTGGTGCGGGACTGGGAACGGGTGATCGGTCTGCTCCTGCGCAACGACTTCGCGCCCGCACTGCGCAACAGCCTGCCCCACGCTGGCCGGGACTCCGTCTCCGATCCGGCCGACCTCGCACACATGGACGCCCTGTGCGGCTACCTGACCCCGGCCCGGGGGCACCTGCCCCGCGACTGGCCGCAGCTGACGCTGACGAAGCCTTCGACGGACGAGCGACTGGACGCGGCCCTCGCCCTGGACGCCGCCCACGCGGTTAGCCCCGATCAGCGCCTGCTGCGCGTCCTGCTCGCCGACGATCAGATCGCGTTCGAACGGGCCTTGGACGAACGACTGGCGCAGCACCGTGCCGGTGTCGGTGAAAATCCCGCGCCCGGGAGCCTGCTTCCCCTGGGCGCGATCGCCTTGGCCGCACTTGCCGTACAGGTGCACGGCTGGGACATGCAGACCAGGTCCGCCTACCTTCCGACCTCGCTCTTGAAGCCGCCTGCCCCTGTCGGCTTCTGATCTGAAACGCCGATCAGCACGGTCCTTGCCCGGCCGCCGAGCTACACCACGTCCACCTCCGCGTCGACGTACCCGAACTCGCGGGCCATGAGCACCAACGCCTCCCGAAGGAGGATCTGGCGCTCCGCCCGGCCCATGGCCGGCGCTGCGATGATGGTCACAGCCATCCGCGATCTGGGGCCTCCGTCGTTGGAGCCGAGCGGCGCCAGATCGACGAGCGTGTCCAGGACCGGCAAGACGCCGTTGTCCGCGGGCTGTTCGCACGTCATCCGCAGTTCGGTGGTGGGCGGGGCGGCCCACGACAGCCCGGCCACGTCGCCGACGACGTCGGGCAGCAGCTCGGCAGCTGTCTCCCACGCGGCGAGCAGCACGGCCTGGGCCTCGTCGAAGCCCAACTGCGTGTCCCAGCCGGGGCCAAGAGCTGCTGCCCACGTCTCCGCGTCCTCGATCAGGACGTCCGCGCAGGCGACCACAGTGGACTCCATCGTGGTGGGTAGGGCGAGCATGACGGATGCCTTCAACGCCGGGCCGCCGTGCGATCCCGCGATCGTGCACGAGTAGCCGACAGAACGGGCCGAGTTGCCGAAGGGCCCCCGTCCCCAGCGAGCGGCGGGCAGATCCGCGCCTCGGCGCATGGACAGCATCGTCACCGCCCCGGCCACGGCGCTGTGCGGAAGCTGCTGCTCAAGCAGCGTGCGCCGGGGTTTGCTGATCTCCAGCCGGCCTGCCTCGGCCCAGGGCAGGTTCACCACGGCGCGCAGGCGCAGCGCCGGCTTCTGGCCGGAGGTCCCGATCTCGGCCGACCGGCCCTGGTGGAGGCTGAAGCGGGGGAGCGGCTGCCACCGCCACACGCCGCGCCCCGAACACGTCAGGCGGCCCGCGCCCCAGGATCCGCCATCGACGTCC
>NZ_JBEXSH010000832.1:0-4014 GCF_040613555.1 Streptomyces sp. NPDC006265 | reverse complement strand
CCTTGACGACGAAGTCGGCCGGGGACAGCTTCGAGAACTCGGTCGTGAAGGGGAGGATGAGCACCGCGTCCACGCCCAGTTCGGCCATGAGTTCGCGTGCCCACACGAGTGGTGGCGCCCGATGCCCCAGAGCCCACACGCGTCGTGACTCCCGACGCCCCCGAACCGACGAGGGCCGGGTCCGCTGACGCCCCCGAGCCCACGCGCGTCGTGTCCCCCGAGGAACGGGACGGCAAGGCCGAGGGCGAGGCGGATCGTCCGGCCGCGGCGCCGCCCACCCGGGTCGTCTCGCCCGAGGGTGACGGCCGTTGAACCGCGAGACGAGCCTGTTCTCCGGGCGGCCCTCCGAGCTGGTCGGGCAGCAGATCGCCGGGTACCGGATCGAGCAGGAGATCGGACGCGGCGGCATGGCCGTCGTCTACCGGGCCCGGGACCTGCGCCTGGAACGCACCGTCGCCCTGAAGCTGCTCGCCCCGGAACTCGCCCGCAACGACACCTTCCGCCGCCGCTTCACCCACGAGTCACGGGCCGCCGCGGCGATCGACCACCCGCACATCGTGCCGGTGTTCGAGGCCGGTGAGACGGACGGCGTGCTGTACATCGCCATGCGGTACGTCGCCGGCAGCGACCTGCGGCACGTCCTCGACCGCGAGGGCCCGATGCCGTACGCCACCGCCCTGCGCGTCGCCGCCCAGGTCGCCTCCGCGCTCGACGCGGCCCACGACAACGGACTGGTTCACCGGGACGTCAAGCCCGGCAACATCCTGGTGTCCCGGGGCACCGACAGCGACCACCCGGAGCACGTCTACCTGACCGACTTCGGCCTGACGAAGAAGTCGCTGTCACTGACCGGCTTCACCACGGTCGGCCAGTTCGTCGGCACGCTGGACTACGTCGCCCCCGAGCAGATCTCCGGCAAGCCGGTCGACGCCCGCTGCGACGTGTACGGCTTGGGCTGCGTCGTCTTCGAGACCCTGGCCGGTCATCCGCCCTTCATCCGCGACGACGACATGGCCTTGCTCTGGGCCCACCAGTACGACGAACCGCCGCTGCTGACCGGGGAACGGCCCGACCTCGACCCGCGGGTCGACCCCGTCTTCGCCCAGGCCCTCGCCAAGAACCCCGACGACCGGTACCCGTCCTGCCTCGCCTTCGTCGCCGCGCTGCGCGCCGCGACCACCGGCGGCGTGGCCGGGGGTGCGAGGACGCCCACGCGGGTGGACCGGCAGCCGCCGGTTGCGAGGGAGGAGCGGCCCAAGCCACCGCCGCGCTGGGCCGAACCGGTCTTCGTGCAGCGGATGTAGCACGGCCGTAGAACGGGGGCGTCAGCCCTCGCTGTCGGGGCGCACCTCGCCGCGCCGCCGTACGTGCCGCGCCAGCAGCGCCCCGGCGAACCCGGTCACCAGCCCCCAGGGGACGGCCAGACCGACGGCACCCCACAGCTTGGGTCTCAGGAACAGCTCGCCCCCGAGGCCGCCGCCCAGATCACCGATGCCGAGCACGGACAGGCCGTAGTGCGCGGAGATGCGCCCCACGAGGCCGATCATGAACACCGTGAGCGCGAGGGCGACCGCCATGTGCACCGCGTGCTGCCAGGCCCGGACCCGGGCCGGTGACCGGGCCGCCATCACGAACGCGGCGGCCAGCAGCAGCACGACGTCGACGACCAGCAGCCACCACACCCGGCCGTCGTGTTCGGCGAGCGTGCGCAGGTTCAGCTCGGAGATGTCCGGGGTGCGCAGCACCTCGTCGAGCACATGCGGCATGGGCAGCCCGAACGGCCCCTCCACCCGGCCGTTCCACGTGGCGCCGAGCCCGATCGTCAGCGCCAGCCACACCAGGTTGGGAATGCCCAGCAGGATCACCGCGAGCGTCTCCCGCGCGTGCCCTTTGGTCACCGCGACGATCAGGGCGGCGACCACGCCGATGACGACGCCGGCCAGTAGCAGCGCGACCATCGCGTACGCGGTCGGCCGCACCGACGTCTGGAAGCGCAGCAGCCCCGCGGGCAGCGGGGCCCCGCGTGACACCAGCAGCGCCAGCACCAGCACACCGGCCAGCCACACCACGCCGACGAACACGGACAGCGGCACGTCGGTGGTGAACCCTGCGCCGCCGTGGTCGCCCGCGCGGCGCACGGGCGGCGGAGCGGGGTCGCCGCCCGGGCTCTCGTCCGCGCCCTGGTGCGGTTCGGGCGCGAACGGACGGGACAGGGCGACCGTGGCCAGCGCGACCCGCTGCGCGGGCGCCGGCCAGAAGGTCACCGGGAGACGGCCGAAGGCGTCGAACTCGGCCTGCTGCGCCGGGGTGAACACCACTCCCGCGGCGTCCAGTTCGTCCTGGGTGAAGGTGTCGGCCACGTCCAGGGCGAGGGCGTCGAGCAGGTCTTCGTTGCCGTCCTCCCCCAGCGCCCAGGCGAGGCGGTCGCGGGCGGCGCCGACGGCCTCGGCGGTGACCACCGGGTCGCCGGGGGCGGCCGTGAACCGGTCGGCGAGGTCGGTGTCCAGCAGGTGGGGCAGCCGGCCCCGGGCTCCGGCGGTGGCGAGCAGCGCGTGGAAGAACGAGGCGCCGTCGTGCGGTACGTCGTGCACCACGCGGACCGTGGCACCGTCCGGGGAGGTGAGGGTGCGCGGGGCGGAGTCGGTGCCGTCGGTGATCGTGTACGGCTCGGGTGCCTCGGAGCGCCACCCCGGCTCGGTGTACTCCTGCGGCCGGTCCGGCACCGGAACCGAGGGCAGGCCCTGGTGGTGGGCGGTGAGGCGGGAGGCGGCGAGGTGCAGCCGGTGGTGGTCCGCGGCGGCGGCGTCGGTGCGCTCCTGCCAGCGGCGGACCTCGTCGCGGGCGGCCTGCCAGGCGGTGACGGCCGGGGACTCGGCGACGGCCCTGGGCAGGACGGTCGGGCGGTCGGGGTCGCCGTCGCCGAGCGCGGCCTGCTCCTCGGTGGTGAGGTCGAGCCACGTCTCACGGGCCCGGGCCCGGGCGTCGTAGTAGCGCTGTTCGGCCATGGCGAGGTCACCGGCCGACTTGGAAAGGTCGTCCCAGGCCTTGGCGACGTCGTCGGGGAACGTGGTGTCGTCCAGGAGACCGTAGTCGCGGGCGATGTCCTCGCGCAGCCACACCAGGGCGGTGGTCTCGGCCTCGGCGGCGCACGGGCCGCGCTTGGCCTTGCCGAGCGCGTGCAGGGGGCGGCTGTCGGTGAGCCGGTGGTCGACCTCGGCGACCGACAGCCAGCTCACCGGCAGCGCGAACAGCATGCTGCGGTTGGTGACGACCTTGATGTGGGTGCCGAGGGTGGTGTCGGTGGTGGCCTTGAGCGCGGTGCCGTCGTTCGCGCCGCCGATCGGGACGGTGACGCCCGGGTTGGTCAGGCCCGCGTTGGTGTTGCCCGCCAGCGGGGCGGAGCCCACGGCGCCTTCGATGTTGTCGGTGATGCCGGACTCCAGCGCGTCGGAGGTCTTGGCGCGCTGCATGGCCTCCATGCGCGGTTTGTTCTCCACGGCGAGCAGCCGGGCGCCGCGGCGGTGCATCTTCGCGTAGAGGCGGGAGTCGGCGGTGTGGAACTGGCCGACGAGGCGGGCGGAGGCCTGGGTGGGCAGCGGGGAGCCGCCGGCGCTCAGGGCCTCACGGAAGCCGGCGGTGAGACCGGCCTGTGTGGTGGCCTCCTGCTGGGCCTGGGCGGGGGCGGTGCCGAGGCCGGTGAGCGGGGTGTGGCGGGCCATGCGCACCCGTGCGGCGAGTACGTCGCCGGTGTGCCGCCTGCCGAGGTCGCTGTCGCCGAAGCCGTCGGCGCGGGCGGTGGCGAGGGTGAGGGCGTCCTGCACGTTGGCGGCGCCGTGGATGTCCACGGCGAGGATGCCGGAACCGATCCGATCGTCGTCGAAGGGCAGGATGTCCGAGGAGCCGGGGGCGGCGGAGGGGTCGCCCGCGGCGGCGGAGGAGCCGCCGCTGCCGCGGGAAGGGTCGCCGGGGGCGGTGGACGAGGCGCGCCAGGCGGCGACGCCCTCCGGGCCGGCC
>NZ_JBEXSH010000831.1:0-4018 GCF_040613555.1 Streptomyces sp. NPDC006265 | reverse complement strand
ACGAGCTGCTCACCGGCCGGGCCCCCTTCACCGGCGTCGGCTGGCAGGTCCTCAACCAGCACCCGGACGCCCGGATCGTGAATCTGGAGACGTCTGTGACGGGCGACGGCACGTTCGCGCCGGACAAGGAGATCCACTACCGGATGCACCCGGCGAACCTGCCCGCGCTGGCCGCGGCCCGGCCCGACGTGACCGTCCTCGCCAACAACCACGTCCTGGACTTCGGCCGCCGAGGCCTGCTGGACACCCTGGACGCGCTGGCCCGGGCGGGCCTGCGGACGGCGGGCGCGGGACGCGACGCCGACGAGGCGTACGCGCCCGTGGTGCTCCCGCTCTCCGGCGGCCACCGGCTGCGGGTGTCCGCCCTCGGGGCGCGCTCCAGCGGCATCCCGTCCGGCTGGGCGGCCACGGCGGACCGGCCGGGTGTGGCGTATCTGCCCCGCCTCTCGCCCGGCGCGGCCGAGGCCGTGGTGCGGCGGCCCGCGCGGGCCGGTGGTGACCTCACCGTGGTGTCGGTGCACTGGGGCTCGAACTGGGGGTATGGCGTCCCCCGGGAGCAGGTCCGCTTCGCGCACGCGCTGATCGACGGTGGTGCCGACGTCGTCCACGGGCACTCCTCGCACCATCCCCGCCCGCTGGAGGTGTACCGGGACCGGCTGATCCTCTACGGCTGCGGCGACTTCGTCGACGACTACGAGGGCATCTCCGGGTACGAGGAGTACCGCGACGACCTGCGGCTCGCGTTCCTCGTGTCGGTCGAGGCGGACAGCGGACGGCTGGCCGGGCTGCGCATGGTGCCGTTCCGGGTGCGGCGGATGCGTCTCGAGCCGGCCTCCCGGGAGGGCGCTGCCTGGCTGCGCGCCACTCTGGACCGGATCAGCGGCGGGGTGGGGGTGCGGCAGACGGCCGACGGGTCGCTGGTCGTTCCCGCGCCGGCCGCGTGATGTGCACCGCGTGGGAGGTCAGTGCGCCCAGGCCACCAGCCGGTCGCGGTTCTCCGGCTCCCGCAGCCGGGTCAGCGACTCCTTCTCGAGCCGGCGTACCCGCTCCCGGGTCAGACCGACGCGCCGCGCGACCTCGTTGAGGGTGCGGGTGTGACCGTCGTGCAGCCCGTAGCGCAGGCTGAGGATCATGGCCTCGCGGGGTTCGAGCGTGCCGACGGCCTCACGGAGTTCCTCGGCGAGCGCCGGGAATTCGGCCACCTCGGGGGCCTGGAGCACCTCGGTGTCGGCGATGAGGTCGCCGACGACGGTCTCGCCCTTCTCGTCCACCGGCGTGTCCAGACTGACGGCGTCCCGTCCGACATGGCGCAGCCAGCCGATCCTGTCCTCGGCCAGGCCGCTCTCCCGGGCCACCTCCTCGACGCTCGGCTCACGCTCCAGGTCGAGTCGCAGCCGCCGCCCGGCCTTGGCGATCTTCTGCAGCTGCTCCACGATGTGCATCGGCAGCCGGACGGAGCGCGCGTGCGCCGCCAGGCCCCGTTCCATCGCCTGGCGGATCCACCAGGTCGCGTACGTGGAGACCTTGAAGCCCTTGGTATGGTCGAACCTCTCCACGGCCCGGATCAGCCCCAGGTTGCCCTTCTGGATGACGTCCAGCAGGGGCAGGCCGCGGTGTGCGTGCCGTTTGGCCATCGACACCACGAGCCGCAGTTGCCCGGACCATGTGGTCCTTGGCCCTCTGCCCGTCGCGGGCGGCCTCCTCCAGGTCCCGGTGCCGCTCGGCCGTGAGGTCGTGTTCGCCGACGTCGGCCAGATCCAGTTCCTCCAGCGCCCGAACTCCGGTCTCCATCCGGCGCGCCAGCCGTACCTCGTCCTCGGCGGAGAGCAGCGGGGTTGTGGAGATCTGCGCGAGGTACTGGCCGAGGAGGTCGGGTTCCTCGTCCGGCTCGGGGATGCGGCGGCGCAGCCGGGCGGTGCGGGCGGGGGCCCGCCGGTCCTCCCGGACGTCGGCCGCGGGGTCTTCTGCCAGGGGAGACATCGTGGGGTCCCTCCCTCTTCCGTCTCGTTCCGGCTCGCCCCGGCGGGTACCCGGGGGAATCCGTCCCGAACCGTGTGCCGCGGGGGACTCGGGGGTACCCCGGGCCACATGACCGGCATCGAACTCAGCAGCAACGCGTTCAACGACCACTCGTTCATCGCGCGCCGGTACGCGTACGAGGGACCGAACGTCTCTCCGCCGCTGGCCTGGAGCGGTGTACCGGACGACGCGGCCGAACTGGTCCTGCTGTGCGAGGACCCCGACGCACCGTCGGGCACCTTCGCGCACTGGGTCGTGGTCGGCATCGACCCGCACAGCGACGGCGTGGAAGCCGGGCAGAGCCCACCGGGCGGCACGGAGCTCGTCAACGGGTACGGCCAGCACGGCTGGGGCGGCCCCCATCCCCCGCCGGGTGATGACGCCCACCACTACTTCTTCCGGCTCTACGCCCTGTCCGAACCGTGTGTCCTGCCCGACGCGCCGCGCGCGGAGCAGGTGCACGCGGAGGTCGAGAAGCGCCGCCTCGCGGACGGGACACTGGTGGGGCTGTACCAGCGCTGAGCTTCCACCCCCTGCCCTCGCCCGTCACAACGGTTGGTTGTGGCGCAGGGGGTGATGGTTGTTTGCTCGGCCCGCCCGCTTCTCGCTTGGATGATCCCGAACAATACGGGGTTGTCCGGGAGGGCGGGGAGTGCGACGGATAGGGCGGGCAGACGGTCGCTGGGGCGGCGGTTCGGGTGGCTGTGGGGCGCGTACGCGGTCAGCACGGCGGGCACATGGCTCGCGTTCGACGCGTTCGCCCTGATCGCGGTCCTGGCGCTGGACGCCGGGCCGACTCAGGTGTCGCTGCTCGCGGCGGTGGGACCGGCGGTCGGCGCGGCGGTGTCGGTGCCCCTCGGGCCGTGGGTGGAGATCCGCCGCAAGCGTCCGGTGATGATGACGGCGGACCTGGTCCGGTGCGTGGTCCTGCTGAGCGTCCCCGTGGCCTTCGCGCTCGGCCGCCTGGGCTTCGGCCAGTTGCTGCTGGTGTCGGTGGCCGTCGCAGCGGCCGACATCACCTTCAACGCGGCGGCCGGCGCGTTCCTGAAGGACCTGCTGCCGCGTCAGGACCTGCTCGTGGCGAACGGCCGCTTCGAGGCGACGACCTGGACCGCCAGCATGGTCGGTCCGCCGCTGGGCGGGGCCGCGATCGGTCTGCTCGGTCCGGTGACGACGGTCGTGGCCGACGCGGTGAGCTATCTGGTCTCGGCGTTCGGCATCCGGGCGATCGGGGACGCCGAGAAGCACGCTCCACGACCGGGCCCCGCGGTGACCCGGGCCGGCGACCTGCTGAAGGGCTGGCGCCACATCCTGGCCGACCCGGTCCTGCGCCCGCTGTTCTTCAACTCGCTCCTGGTGAACTCCCTGATCATGGCGGCCTCTCCCCCGCTCCTGATCCTGATGGTGGACGACCTGCACTTCGCGCCCTGGCAGTACGCCCTCGCGTTCGCGGTGCCCTGCACCGGCGGTCTGCTCGGCTCCCGGCTGGCCCCGCGCCTCGTCGCGCGCCACGGCCGGCACCGGGTCCTGCTCACGACAGGAGTGCTGCGGGCCTGCTGGTCGATCGGCCTGGCCTTCACCGGCCCCGGAGCGCCCGGTCTGGCCTGGGTCACGGTGGTCGAGTTCGGTCTGATCACCTGCTGCGGCGTGTTCAACCCGGTCCTCGCCACACACCGTCTCGACCGCACCCCGACGGGCCGGGTCACCCGCACCCTGTCGGCATGGTCGGCCACCGGCAAGGCCACCACCGCGGCGGTCACGGCCCTCTGGGGCGTACTGGCCGCCTGGACGAGTCCCCGCACGGCGATCGCGGTGGCCGGCGCCCTGCTCCTGGTCACGCCGTTGCTGCTGCCCCGCCGGGACCACGCCACCGGGGCCGGCCGTGAACCGGCCCCCGTGGCAGTCGAGTCGGACGGCGGCTGACCCGGCCGGGTCGCCCTCGACGCCCGCCCGGACGCCGTGCGCGCCTGGAACCACCGGGTGCAGGAGCGCATGAAGC
>NZ_JBEXSH010000830.1:0-4031 GCF_040613555.1 Streptomyces sp. NPDC006265 | reverse complement strand
GGCTATCCGCCAGGAGCCGGGCCAGGCCAGGGTCGAGCCCAGCTCGCGCAGGCGGACCGTGCCCCACCAGTACCCCTCGCGGGCCAGGGCCGGCACCGCGTTGGGCCCGACATGCACACCTCCGTCGATGCCCCGGGTGAGATGCACCCCGAGGAACGGGAACGCCGGATCGGGCACGGGGTAGACCAGGCCGCGCACCAGCTCGGGCCGGGCCAGCTCGTAGTACTCGCCCCGGAACGGCACGATCCGCATGCCGGGGTCGTCCCCGGTGAGCCGGGCGATCTCGTCGCACTGCAGACCTGCGCAGTTCACCAGGACCCGCCCGCGTACGACGTCGCCCGCGGCCGTGAGCACGGCGACCCCCCGCTCGGGACGCCGGTCGACGCGCACGACCCGTGTGCCGTAGCGGATCTCCGCGCCCGAGCCGTGGGCCAGCTGGCGGGCGACGGCGACGAAGTCGCAGATGCCGGTCGTGCCGACGTGTATGGCGGCGAGCCCGCGCACCTCCGGCTCGTACTCCGCGATCTGGGGGCCGCCCAGCTCCCGCACCGAGATCCCGTTCTCCCGGCCTCGCTGCACGAGCGCGTGCAGACGGGGCAGCTCCGCGCGGTCGGTGGCGACGATCAGCTTGCCGGTGACCGCGTGCGGGATGCCGTACTCGGTGCAGAACTTGACCATCTCCGCAGCGCCCCGCACCGCGTAGCGTGCCTTGAGGGAGCCGGGGCGGTAGTAGATGCCGCTGTGGATGACGCCGCTGTTGCGGCCGGTCTGGTGGCGGGCCGGGCCCGGTTCCTTCTCCAGGACGGTGACACGTGTGCCCGGTGCGGCGCGTGTGATCGCGTACGCCGTCGACAGGCCGACGATGCCGCCGCCGATCACCAGCACGTCACAGTCGTATGTGATCCGCACTCGCACCACCTCCCGCTTCGATAGTGCACTGCGCCACTGACAATGCCTTCAAACGCGGGACGGGCGGCACATCTGCTCCGACTACGCCGGAGTCATCAGCAGCGGCCGTGCACGCTCACGGAGCTCCACCACCCGCGGCTCGTCGCCGTACGGCTCCAGCCGGTGCAGGAGGTCCTTGACGTACTCGGTGGTACGGGCCGAGGAGATCCGCCCGGCGACCTCCACCGCCCGCACCCCCTGCTCGCAGGCCGCGTCCAGGTTCCCCGACTCCAGTTCGGCGACGGCCGAGACGACCAGGCGCAGGCCGTGCGAGCGGACGAACTCCTCGGTCGGCTTCGACAGGGCCTGCTCGGTGAAGCGGCGGACCTGGCGGGGCGCCTTGAGGTCGCGGTAGCACTCGGCCGCGTCGGCGGCGAAACGGTCATAGGAGTAGAAGCCGAGCCAGCTCGGGTCGTTGTCGCCGGGGCGGGCGCGCTCCAGCCAGCTCTCGGCCGCCTTGAGGGCGCCGCCGGCCGCCGGGGCGTCGTTGGCGCGAGCGTGCGCGCGGGCCTCGACGAGCCGGAAGAAGCTCATGGTGCGGGCCGTCGCCAGTCCGCGGTTGCGTTCCAGGGCGGCCTGGGCGAGGTCCACGCCCTCGTCGCCGAAGCCGCGGTAGGTGGCCTGGAGGGACATGGAGGCCAGCACGTAGCCCCCCAGGGGGACGTCCGCCGCCGCCCGGGCCAGGCGCAGGGCCTGGATGTAGTAACGCTGGGCGGCTTCCTGCTGGCCCGTGTCGAAGGCCATCCAGCCCGCGAGCCGGGTGAGTTCGGCGGAGGCGCCGAAGAGGGCCCTGCCGACCTCGTCGGAGTAGGAGCCGAGCAGCAGAGGGGCGGCCTCCACCCGTAAGCACTCGGGGACCATCGACGAACGCCAGTCGCCGCCGCCGTACTTGGAGTCCCAGCGTCGCGCGTCCTCGGCGGCCTCCCGCAGCTTCTGCACATCGCTGTGGCCGACTTTGAGCGGTGCGCCGGAGCCCTCGCCAGGGCCCACGTCGCGCGCGACCGAACTGTCGGCCGGGGTTATCAGCCATCGTGAGGCAGGCGTTGCGTATGCGCTCACCGCGAACGACCCGGCCAGCGACTGCCAGATGCCTCCGGAACCGGCCCGCCGGCCGGCGAGGTCGAGGCGGTACAGCTCGGTCGCGGACCTGACCGCCTGGCCGACGTCCCGCGGGAAGGCGAGGCCGACTTCGGGTGCGGGGTCCGCGTCCGCCAGGCCGATTTCGTGCAGCGGCACCGGGCGGCCGAGCTTCTGGCCGATGGCGGCGGCGATGAGGTGCGGGGCGGCACCCTGCGGCACCATGCCCTTCGACACCCAGCGCGCCACCGACGTCTTGTCATAGCGCAGCGTCAGGCCGCGCTGGGCGCCAAGGTCGTTGACGCGCCGCGCGAGGCCCGCGTTCGAGATTCCCGCGAGGGCGAGAACGGCGCCGAGTTTTTCGTTCGGCCCGCGTTGCTCCCTGGACATGCGCCACCCCTCGACACAGACGGCTGCCGCGCTGGCATAACCATGCGGCATTCGTAAACCCAGCGTAGTTCGCCGCATCCCAAGCGTTAAGGGGCATTGTTCCGGTTGGCGGGATTGTGGTCCGTACTGAAGTGCGGTTCAGATACGGGCTGTTGCGACGTGCTCCCACTGTGTGGCCGTGCGCCTGTCCGTGCGCTCTTCTCCGGCCATCGCGGGAGCGGTTCCATGGTCGTTGCGTGGGTCGGCCCGCTGTACTGGATCCAGTGGGCTGGGGGACACCGCCGCCTACATCCCCGCGGGTGGCGGAACGGTCCGGGAGGCGTACTCCGTCTCCCGGACTGCGCGACCGGGTGGCGGCGTGCCGAGCCTGTACGGAGCGTGTTCGAAGCTGGCTGCGTGACGCCGATTTGGCCGAAAACCGACCCCGTCGGTCGCGGGGTATCAGGGCTCCTACCATGGCACTTGAGGGCGCGTCGGGTGTGATTGGGGCGCATTTCGGGGGCGCATTCGTGTCGCAGTCGTACTGCAGACATGTCGCTGGCGTGCCTTGATTCTTGGCCGTCTCTCCGCTTCTCCGCGCTTCGCCGTGTTTCTCTGAGTCTCTGCCTCGCTTCCGCGGGCGTCTTGTTCGTCGGCGCGTTCGGCGCTTCGTCGTCCCTTCGTTCGTTGTCTCGTCCGCCCGAATTCGCGGGTGATGTGCGGGTGTTCGGGGGGTTCGGGGCGGCGTGGGTGGCTCCGCCGGGGCGCATTCAGCGGAGCGCAAGCGGCGTCGGCACCCTCTGGAACGCTTCCTTCATGGCAGCATGGTGAACCGGTTCGTACGGTGCACTGGTTGTCCACAGCCTGTGGAGGCGGCGATGCGGTGGTTGGTGGGATGGAGCAGCATCGCCGCGGGAGCCGTCGCTGCCGGTTCGGCGGGGGCGACCGGCAGCGAAGGTGAGACGCTGCACCCGGTGGGGTCCCAACTCCTGTGGGGCGATCCCGATCCGCTGTGGGCGGTCGGCGACTGGCGCTCCGACGAGGTGCGGGTCGTGAAGGCCGACGACCGGACCAGGATCGCCGTCCTCGGCATCTGCGGCGCCACCGACGAGCAACTGCGCGTCGCGCTGTTCGCCGCACGCGGCGGGGCACTTCGGCATCTGACCGCCTGGCCGGGCAGCTACACCGCGATCGTCCAGGTCGGCAGGCGGATCACCGTCTGCGGCGACCTCGCGGGCGCGCGACCGGTGTTCCATACGCCCTGGGCCGGCGGTACGGCGTACGCGACCGCCGCGTTGCCGCTGGCCGACCTCATCGAGGCCAACCTCGACTTCGGGCATCTGGCCGCGCTGCTGGCCGCGCCGGACGTGCCCGCCGCGCTGCACGACTCCACGCCGTACGACGGCGTGAAGCGCATTCCGCCCGGGCATGCCCTCATCCTGCGCGCCGGGGCGCGCGAGGTCGCCGGGTACGAGCCGGTCGCCTCGCTGGCCGTGGCAGCGCCCCCGGCCGATCCCGACAGCGCGGTCGACGCGGTGCGCGACGCGCTCGTGGAAGCCGTACGGACGCGGCTGTCCGCTCCGCGGCACGTCCCGGGGATGGACATCGATCCCGGTCCCGTGCCCGGTATGGGGCCC
>NZ_JBEXSH010000829.1:0-4036 GCF_040613555.1 Streptomyces sp. NPDC006265 | reverse complement strand
ACGACCCGGCCCGGGGGGTGGTGGGCGTGGGGGGGGGGGGGCCCGCGGCGGGGGCCGGCCCCGGTGCTGCGGGCGGCGCGGGGGGCCCGCTGCGGGCGGGCGGGGGCCGCCCCCACGCCGCGCGCCCCCGCGTCCCGGACCGGGCTGGGCGGCCGGGAGGACAGGACGACATCGATGTCACTGCCGACGTTGTGGGAGGCGGCCTTGTCGACCGTGGTGACGTAGACCCCGCCGGGGCGCAGCACCCGGGCGCACTCGCCGACGATGCTCCGCACCTCGGCGGGCCCGGCGGCCAGGTGCAGCAGCCACACACTGCACACGGCGTCGAACTGCCCGTCCCGGAACGGCAGCCGGCGGCTGTCGGCGCGCACGACGGCGCCCGGGAGCCGGGTGGAGGCCTGCCGGGCCATCGCGGGGGCGAGGTCGACGCCGGTCACCCGCATGCCGTCGCGGGTGACCGCGAGCCGGCGGGTCACGATGCCGGTGCCGCAGGCGACGTCGAGCAGACGACGCGTGTCGGGCGGTACGAGGCGCAGCACGGCTTCCGCGGCGGCGGCCGCCCGGGGCTCGCCGCCGCGCGAGGCGTCGTACCGCTCCGCTTCCTTGTCGTAGTCGAGCACCCGGTCAGTGTGCCCCGTGCCCGGGGGCGAGGTCCTCCACCCTGCGGGCGAGCTCGAAGTCCTTCTCGGTGACGGCGCCGCCCGCGCTGTGCGTGTGCACGGCCAGCGAGACGGTGTTGTAACCGAGCGTGAGGTCGGAGTGGTGGTTCAGTTCCTCCTGGACCTGGGCGATGTGCACGACCATCGCCGTCGCCGCGAAGTGCGAGCCGAGCCGGTAGGAGCGGATGAGGTGGTCCCTGTCGAGCGACCAGCCCGGCAGCTCGGCCAGCCGGTCCTCGACCTCCTTCTGCGACAGCGGTTCGACGGGCATGGGCTGCGCTCCTTCCGTGGGCCGCGGTGTCCTCGGTGTCCTCTCAGCCTGCCACAGTTGGGCGGCCGAAGCCCTGGTCAGAAGGGTGCATCTGTCCGGGACGACCGGTTCTCGACTACGGTCCCGGCATGACCGCTCACCCGTCCACCGCCGAGCAGGGCGTGGGCCCGCTGCTGCGGGCCTGGCGGGAGCAGCGGCGGGTCAGCCAGCTGGAGCTGGCCCTGCGCGCGGACTCCTCGGCCCGGCACATCAGCTTCGTCGAGACCGGCCGCTCCCGGCCCAGCGAGGAGATGGTGCTGCGGCTGGCCGAGCATCTGGACGTCCCCGTGCGGGAGCGCAACGCGCTGCTGCTGGCGGCCGGTTACGCCCCGCGCTATCCGGAGACCCCGCTGGACGACCCGGCGCTGGGCGCGCTGCGCGACGGCATCGAGCGGCTGATCAGCGGCTACGAGCCGTATCCGGCGCTGGTGGTGGACGCCCTGTACAACGTGGTGGCCGCCAACCGGGGGATCATGACGCTGCTCGACGGCGTCGGTGAGTCGCTGCTGGAGCCGCCGCTGAACGCGATGCGGCTGGCGCTGCACCCGCAGGGCCTCGCACCGCGCATCCGCAATCTGCACGCCTGGCGGGGGCATCTGCTGGAGCAGATGGAGCGGCAGATCGCGCTGCACCGCTCGGGGCCGCTGCGGGCACTGTACGAGGAGGTGGCGGCGTATCCGGTGCCCGAGGCGGAGCCGGCGGACGAGCTGTCCGAGCCGGTGCCGTACTTCGCGCTGCCGCTGCGGATCGAGCACGAGGGGCGGACGCTGTCGTTCATCTCCTCGATCTCCACGTTCAACACGCCGATGGACGTGACGGTCGCCGAGCTGGCCATCGAGACGCTGCTCCCGGCCGACCCGGCGACGGTCAAGTACCTTCAGACGCTGATGCCCTGACGGGCCTTCAGGGTCATGTGCTGGAGGACGGCGAACGCGGCCACGACCAGGGCCTGGAGCACCGTCCACACGGCGCCCGGCGCGCTCGGCGTGAGCCATAGGGCCAGGGCCACCAGGCTCACCGCCGCCCAGGCGAGGTTGGCCTCGACGACGGCCCGCACACCGAGCGCCGGCGGCTGCCTGCGGGCGGCCAGCAGGCCCACGCACGCCGCGTAGGGGGCGAGGAACGCGCCCAGGGCGAGCAGCAGCGTGGCATCGGCGCCGAGGAACCGCCCCAGCGGGCCGGAGAACGCCAGGTAGGCGAGCGCGTTGCCGCCGGTCACGACGGCGTCCAGGGCGAAGAAGCGGCGCAGCATCGACTGCGGCTCGGAGGTCCGGGCGAGTGCGGCGAGCTGGATCGCGGACATGGGGGATCACCCTCCGTCGGGTCGTGGTGCGGTGGCTGGGGCCGGGTCCCGGGCCGGAGCGCGCCGGCCCGGGAGCCGGTAGGTTCACGATCCCGTTCCGGCGGCGTCCGGTCGATTACCCGCGGGGTCATGCCCGGCCCGATCCTCCGTTTCCGGGGGATCTTCTCGGTGCGAGCCCTGTGATACCGCCGACCGGACGTGACAGACTGATCACAGGCTTGGGCGCGTTGGGGAGGCTTGGCGTGAGTGAACGGCGGGCCGCACCCACCGTGGGCCAGGTGGTCCTGGGCAAGCGGTTGCAGGAGCTGCGCGAGGCCGCGGGCCTCAGTCGTGACGAGGCCGCGAAGGTACTGCGGGTCGCGCCCGCGACCGTCCGGCGGATGGAGACCGCGGACGTCGCGCTGAAGATCCCGTACGTGCAGATCCTGCTGACGGCGTACGGGGTGGCCGAGGACGAGGTGACCACGTTCGTCGACCTCGCCGAGGAGGCGAACCGGCCGGGCTGGTGGCAGCGGTTCCACGACGTGCTGCCGGAGTGGTTCAGCCTGTACGTGAGCCTGGAGGGCGCCGCCCGGATCATCCGGTCGTACGAGCCGCACTTCGTGCCGGGACTGCTGCAGACCGAGGGGTACGCGCGGGCCGTGATGCAGTCCGGCACCATCGCGAACGCCGGGCCGGAGGCCGTGGACCGGCATGTGTCGCTGCGCATGGAGCGGCAGCGGCTCCTGGACCGCCGGAACCCGCCGCACCTGTGGGTCATCATGGACGAGACGGTGCTGCGCCGCCCGGTGAGCGCGGACGGACGGGTGATGCGCGACCAGCTGGACAAGCTGCTGGAATACGCCGCGCGGGACCGGGTCACCCTGCAGATCGCCGAGTTCGCCGACGGCCCGCATCCGGGGACCTACGCCCCCTTCTCGCTGTTCCGCTTCGCCGAGCCGGAACTGCCCGACATGGTCTTCACCGAGTATCTGACCGGCGCGCTGTACCTGGACTCCCGCAAGGAGGTCTCGGCGCACCTGGAGGTGCTGGACCACATGACGGCCCGGGCGGGCTCCGCACAGCGCACCGAGGAGCTGCTGCGGGAGTACCGCGAGCACTACTGAGCTCCCGGCCTCCCGCCCCGACGTCATGGCACGGGCTCTGACCCGTACGGGCGCCGTCGGCAGGTGTGCTCCCCCGCCCGCCCCTAGCGTCGGGATGACGGGGCAGGCAAGAGAGCGCACGCGAAGGAGGTCCGATGCCCGGATTCGAGGTGCTGTACCAGGCGGCGGCGCTGTGCCTGATGTACCCCGACGACGACTTCCGCGCCCGGCTGCCGCTGCTGCGCGAAGCGGCCCCGCAGCTGAGGGAGTTCGCCGACCACGCGGCCGTCACCCCGCCGATGGAACTGGCCGCGCACTACGTCGAGGTGTTCGAGGCCGGGCAGGACCACAGCCTGTACCTGAGCGTCTGGCGCGAGGCCGCCCCGGCGCCCTCCGAGGAGCTGTACCGCGCGCACGGCCTGGAGACCACCGGCGAGGAACCGCCGGACTTCCTGCCGGCGGTCCTGGAGTTCGCGTCCCGCACCGGCAGCGACGAGTTGCTGACGGAACACCGCCACGGCCTGGACCAGCTCCGCTCGAAGCTCACCGACTTCGGCACGCCGTACGCGACGGTCCTGGACGCGGGGGGCCGCCCCATTGCGCCCGCGCCCCACCAGTCCGAGAATCCGGGCCTCCCCGCCCCCCGAAGCACGGCTCCCCGCCCCACGCCAGCAACCGA
>NZ_JBEXSH010000828.1:0-4050 GCF_040613555.1 Streptomyces sp. NPDC006265 | reverse complement strand
GTCCAGTTCCGAGCCGTCCGGGACGGCCAGGGCCTCGTGCGCCAGGGACGGAAGCTCCCCCTGGGCCGGGCCGAGGGCCAGGACCGTCGCTCCGGCGCGACGGGCGTCGGACACCCGTTCCAGGAGTGGCGCGACGGGCCCCTCGGGCGCGACCACCAGCAGCGTCTCGCCCCGCCGGGCCGCCTCCAGCCGCCCCAGACCGACCGCCAAATGCGGTGGATCCGAAGGGCGCGCGCCGTGCCGGACCAGCGTCGGGGCCAGCTCCGGCGTGCCCGACCAGGCCGCCTCGTCCACCAGGTGCGCGGCGAGGTGCCACGGTTCGTACTCCGCCGTGCCGACGAGCATTAGGCCGCCCCCGTGCGACACCACCGAGCCGCGCAGCGCCCCGGCGAACCGCCGGGTGGCTTCCAGCCACTCCGTCCCGGCGAGCACTTCCCGCAGCAGCGCCACCCGTACCGCATCCATGGGAAGCATCCTGCCCCGATCGGTCAGCCGTGACGCGGAGTTCACCCCGCGTTCGCCCGCGCCGGGGAGGCCGACCGGTCATCCGTACCGCCGTCGAACGACCGTAGGAGCCCGCGGATGACCGAGACCGGCGTCCCCGTCCGCGCCGGCAGGAGGCCCGCCGGTTTCCGTGTCCCCGCCCTCGTCGCCACTCGCGCCGGCGACCTGCTCGCCTTCCGCGAGGGCCGGGTCGGCTCCCGGGACGACTTCGGGAACATCGACGTCGTCCTGAAGCGCTCCACGGACGGCGGCCGCACCTGGGGCCCGCTCCAGGCCGCCGCGCGCAACGGCGACTCCCTCGCCGGCAACTCCGCCCAGGTCGTCCTCGGCAGCGGCCGCGTCCTCCTCGTGCACGTGCGCAACGCCGCCCTCGCCACCGAGGACGCCATCCGGCGCGGCACGGTGAGCGCGGCGGACGGGCGCCGCGCCTGGGTGCGGCACAGCGACGACGAGCGCCGCACCTGGTCGGAGCCGAGGGAGATCACCCGGGAGACCAAGCGGCCCGAATGGCGCTGGTACGCCACCACGCCCGGCCACGCGATCCGGCTGACCAAGGGCAGGGTCGTCGTCCCCGCCAACCAATCCCTGCCGCCCACCGGCACGGACGACGGCACCGAGGGCCGCCACAACGGCGGCCACTGCCTGCTCAGCGACGACGCGGACGCCACCTGGAGGATCGGCTACGTCGACGACGACACCGACGGCTGCATCAACGCCAACGAGACCACCGCCGCCGAACTCCCCGACGGGCGCGTCTACTTCAACACCCGCAACGACTCCCTCGTCCGGCACCCGGGGCCGGCGCCCACTCGGCCGACGGCGGACGGACCCTGGCGAAGCCCTTCCGCCCGCAGGCCGGACTCGCCGCCCCCGTCTGCGAGGCCGCCGTCCTCCAACTCCGCGACCCCGACCTGCTCCTGTACTCCGGCCCCGCCGACCCGGGCTTCCGCGCCCTGATGGCGATCCGCGCCTCCACCGACGGCGGCACCGCCTGGCGCCCGGTCTACACGGTGGACGGCCTGCCCGCCGCGTACTCGGACCTCGTACGGATCGACACGGACACCGTGGGCCCGCTGTACGAGACCGGCGACTTCGGCGCCTACGAGACGATCACCTTCCGGCGGGTGCCCGTGACGGGGCTGACCTGAGCCGTCCGGGCCGGCGGCGCGGTCGTAGAGTCGGGGCCATGACCTCTACCGACAGTGCTGCCACCGACAACGCCCAGAAGACGCCCGCCAAGGACCCCTGGGACCTGCCCGACGTCTCCGGACTCGTGGTCGGGGTGCTCGGCGGAACCGGGCCGCAGGGCAAGGGCCTGGCCTACCGGCTCGCCAAGGCCGGCCAAAAGGTGATCATCGGCTCACGGGCGGCCGACCGTGCCCGGGCAGCCGCCGAGGAACTCGGCCACGGGGTCGAGGGCGCCGACAACGCCGAGACCGCGCGCCGCAGCGACATCGTGATCGTCGCCGTGCCGTGGGACGGCCACGGCAAGACCCTCGAATCCCTGCGCGAGGAACTGGCCGGCAAGCTCGTCGTCGACTGCGTCAACCCGCTCGGTTTCGACAAGAAGGGCGCCTACGCCCTCAAGCCGGAGGAGGGCAGCGCCGCCGAGCAGGCCGCCGCCCTGCTGCCGGACTCCCGGGTCACCGCCGCCTTCCACCACCTGTCGGCCGTGCTGCTCCAGGACCCGGAGATCTACGAGATCGACACCGACGTGATGGTGCTCGGAGAGGTCCGCGCGGACGTGGAGATCGTCCAGGCCCTGGCCGGGCGCATCCCGGGCATGCGCGGCATCTTCGCCGGGCGGCTGCGCAACGCCCACCAGGTGGAGTCCCTGGTGGCCAACCTGATCTCCGTGAACCGCCGCTACAAGGCGCACGCCGGGCTCCGCGTCACCGACGTGTGAGCCGGTGAGCTCCATGGGGGACACTGGACGGCACCAGCAGTGCCGTAGTGTCCCCCGACAGGAGTCACCCCCATGCCCCGCCTCGCCCTCTACGCCCTGATCGTCTGCGTCCTCTCCGTGGCCGCCGCCGTCGTCTCGTTCACACGGGGCAGCTTCCTGGGGATCGTGTGGGTGCTGCTGGCGGGCCTGTCGTCCAACATGTGCTGGTACTACGTCAAGCGCGCCAGGCAGCAGAAGTCCGTCACCGGCTGACCCGTCACGGGGCCGCCGAGCAGAACTCGTTCGAGCCCTGCCAGAAGCGGTACAGCTCCTGACCGCAGTACGTCTCGAAGTCACTGATCCCGAGGGACTTCAGGATCGTGTCGATCACGTCGAAGAAGACACCGTTCACCGCCGGCAGCCACAGCAGCGCGAACACGAACAGCAGGCCGAACGGCGCGAACGGCTCCACCTGGCGCCGGATGCCGTACGACAGCCAGGGCTCGATCACGCCGTAGCCGTCCAGGCCCGGCACCGGCAGGAAGTTCAGCAGCGCGGCCGTCACCTGGAGCAGGGCGAGGAACGCCAGCGCGAACCGGAAGTCGTTCGGCACACCGTCCAGGGCGTCCAGCCAGAACGGGGCGGTGCAGACGACGGCGAACAGCACGTTCGTCAGCGGCCCCGCCGCCGAGATCAGACTGTGCTTCCAGCGCCCCTGGATCCGGCCCCGCTCGATGAACACGGCACCGCCGGGCAGTCCGATACCGCCCATGATCACGAAGATCACCGGGAGCACGATGCTGAGCAGCGCGTGCGTGTACTTCAGCGGGTTGAGGGTCAGATAGCCCTTCGCGCCGATGGAGATGTCGCCGCTGTGCAGGGCGGTGCGCGCGTGCGCGTACTCGTGCAGGCACAGCGAGACGATCCACGCCGCCGTCACGAACAGGAACACGGCGACACCGGGCTGCTCGGCGAACCCGGTCCAGGTCGCCCATCCCGTGACCGCCGTCACGGCGACGATCCCGACGAACACGGGACTGATCCGCCGCTCGCTGTGGCGGGTGGTGGCGGTGGTCATGGGGCTCCCTGAACTCGTCGAAACGGGGTGAGACGGCCCGACGGTACCGGGCTCAGGTGAAAAACGTCTCGCGCGGGGCGGTCGGTTCCGGGGAGGGTGGGCCCATGGGGCTGTGGCACGTGTTCTACGAGGACTGGCAGATGGAGTGCTGCGGCACGCCGTTCTCCGTCGGGGACGAGGTGCGCTGGCCGCTGCTCCTCCTGGACCCGGACACCGTGCTGGGCGGCGGCTGGCGCGACCAGCTCTCCGAGGTCGCCGGACCCGTGGAGGACGTGGGCGGCGTGCGGATGGTCCGGGAGGAGACGGGCCTCCCGGTGGCGCTGGGGGCGGATCCCGACGCCGAGGAGGACCGGCGCCCGAAGCCGGGGAGCCGGACCCGGTCGGCAGGGCTGCTGTCCGTCGAACGGCACGGCGGGAAGTGGCCCGAGGCCGGCGGGCGGGTGCGGGCCGTGCAGGTGCTGACCCAGACCTGGGCCGAGACCGCGCCCGGATCGCGCTCCTGCGAGCCGGTGGCGGGCGAACAGGTCGGTCACCGAGGCGAGGCCGTGGGCGGTGGTCGACTGGCGTGCGGGTGCGGGCCGCC
>NZ_JBEXSH010000827.1:0-4050 GCF_040613555.1 Streptomyces sp. NPDC006265 | reverse complement strand
AGGGCACGACCTCCTTCGCCGAGGCCCAGCGGAAGCCCGGCGGCGACACCGTCGCCTGGGCAGACCTGGGCCTGCGGGACGCCGACAACCTCGCCTGGAAACTGGCCCTGGCCTGGCACCACGGGCCGCACGAGGCTCTCCTCGACAGCTACCAGACGGAACGGCGGGCGGTCGTCGCCGCCCGGCTCCGCGCGGCCGACCAGGCGCTGCCGCTGCTGCGCGGCGGTGGAGGACTGCGCGCCGTCGTCCCCGGCTCGTCCCGGGGCCACGACGCTCTCCTCACGGAGGGTCACTTGGGGCAGGGCCAGCTCGGCGCGCCGGGGGCGTACGCCGACTCGCCTCTCGCACCCCAACGCCTCGAAGGGGAGGTGCCGGTCGACACGCCGCTCGGTACCCCGGTCACCGATGTACGGGTCACCGCGGAGGACGGCACCTTCGTACGGCTGCGGGACCGGCTCGGCCGCGGTGCGCTGCTCGTCGTACTGATCGCGCCGGGCACGGGTGTCTGGGAGCGCAAGCACTGGGTCAGCGCGGGCATCATGCCGCAGCTCGCGGCGGCGGTCACGGCACTTCCGCACCCGGCCGAGTTGCTCGTCGCCGAGAGGTATCCGGGCGCCGCCGCGCACACGGTGCTGCTGGTGCGCCCCGACGGGCACCTGGTGACCGCGCTGAGCGGGGTGCGCCCGGCCGATCTGTACGCGGCGGCGGAGGCCACGGTCGGCGGACCGATGAATGCGCAGGCGGAGGCCGGTGCCTCGGCCGGTTCGCGCTGAGATCGGCACCGGAGCGATGCGATCACTGTCACGGTGCGTCCGCATGGTGACAGTGAGTCGACCTGCCTGGGCGGCCGTGGTGTACTCCGGTGCGTGACCGACACCTGTGTGCGCCTGTGGCGGAGGGTCCATATGGGCCTCCTCCGCTATGCGGGCTGCGTGTGTCGCCCGTCCTGCTGACTTCGCGTTCCCTCCCTCTGCGCGTGCCGTGCTCTGTCTGCCGGCTGCCGCGCCTTGCTCGCGAGCCCTCATCAGGACCTTCAGGACGGCACCCGTGTCGCGTCCGGGCGGGCTACGAGCGGGATTCGAAGCGCGGGAGGCCTACGAGGCTGCCCAGTCCGGCGACGCGCTCCTGGTCGACATCCGTTACGCCGCCCTGCGCGAACGGGACGGTCTCATCCCCGGCGCCCACGTCGTCGAGCGCAACGAACTGGAATGGCGCCTCGACCCCCAGGGCAGCCACCGCCTCCCCGAGGCCACGAGCCACGCCCTGCGCATCATCGTGCTCTGCAACGAGGGCTACGCGTCCAGCCTGGCGGCCCAGTCCTTGCACCAGCTGGGCTTGCACAGGGCCACGGACCTGGTCGGGGGGTTGGCTTGGCGCGGGGCGGGGTTGCCGGTGGAGTGACCTCTGGTTGACTGCGGAGGGCTGGGCTTGTGGGGGGGGCTGGTTCTGCGTGCCTCAGCCCTCAACGCAGTGCGTCAGGTGCTCGCGTCACCGTCTGGCCCTGCGTACTCCAAGCCCTACGCACCCCTCAGAACCCCTCGTCCCCGAGAAACTCCGTGTCCTCCCCCTCCTCCTCCAGCGCTTGCCGGACCACCCTCAGGGCCATGCCCTCGGGGTATCCCTTGCGGGCGAGCATGCCCGCGAGCCGGCGGAGGCGTTTGTCGCGGTCGAGTCCGCCGGTGGAGCGGAGCTTGCGCGCGACGAGTTCGCGCGCGGTCTCCTCTTCCTGCTCGGAGTCGAGCTGGGAGACGGCTTCGTCGATCAGCGTCGAGTCGACGCCCTTGGTCCGCAGCTCCCGGGCGAGCGCGCGCCGGGCCAGTCCTCTGCCGTGGTGGCGGGACTCCACCCAGGCGTCCGCGAATGCACTGTCGTTGATGAGGCCGACCTCTTCGAACCGCGACAGCACCTCCTCGGCGGCGTCGTCCGGGATCTGCCGCTTGCGCAGGGCTTCGGCGAGTTGCTTGCGGGTCCGCGGGGTCCCGGTGAGCAGGCGCAGGCAGATCGCCCGAGCCCGCTCGACCGGGTCCCCTGGAGGTGCCTCCTGCTCGGCCCTCGACGAGGAGAGGGCACCTCCGTCCTCGGTATCAGCCGCCGCCTCGCCGACGCCACGCCGACGACGACCGCGCCTGCCCCGCGGCCCGCCGTCACGCGAGCCGCCTCTGGCTGAGCCGCACCCGTACGGCTCGGGGTCGCCCCCGTCCTCGTACAGCCCGTCACCCTCGTACGGCATGTCCCCGGGGTCTTCCACCCCGTCCACGGCTGAGCCCGTGTCGCCTCCGGTGCCCCTCCCCCGTGGGACACCGGAGGTGGCGTACTCGTACTCCGCCCAGTCGGTTCGCCGTGTCACGGATCAGCTCTTGGCTGTGGCGGCCTTGGACTTGGCGGTCTTGGCCGGTGCCGGGACGGGGACAGCCGGGGCCGCGTCGGCCGGTGCGGAGACCGCGGCGTCCGTGCCCGGCTCGGCGGCCGGCTCCTCGGGACGCACCCCGACGCCGAGCTTCTCCTTGATCTTCTTCTCGATCTCGTTGGCCAGGTCGGGGTTGTCCTTCAGGAAGTTGCGCGCGTTCTCCTTGCCCTGACCGAGCTGGTCGCCCTCGTACGTGTACCAGGCGCCGGCCTTGCGGACGAAGCCGTGCTCCACACCCATGTCGATCAGGCCGCCCTCGCGGCTGATGCCCTGGCCGTAGAGGATGTCGAACTCGGCCTGCTTGAAGGGCGGCGCGACCTTGTTCTTGACGACCTTGCAGCGCGTGCGGTTACCGACCGCCTCCGTGCCGTCCTTCAGGGTCTCGATGCGGCGGATGTCGATGCGCACCGAGGCGTAGAACTTCAGTGCCCGGCCACCGGTCGTGGTCTCCGGGGAGCCGAACATCACGCCGATCTTCTCGCGGAGCTGGTTGATGAAGATCGCGGTGGTCTTGGACTGGTTGAGCGCGCTGGTGATCTTCCGCAGCGCCTGGCTCATCAGACGGGCCTGCAGACCGACGTGACTGTCGCCCATCTCGCCCTCGATCTCCGCACGCGGGACGAGCGCGGCGACGGAGTCGATGACGATGAGGTCGAGGGCGCCGGAGCGGACCAGCATGTCCACGATCTCCAGGGCCTGCTCCCCGTTGTCCGGCTGGGAGAGGATGAGGTTGTCGATGTCGACGCCGAGCTTCTTCGCATACTCGGGGTCGAGTGCGTGCTCCGCGTCGACGAAGGCGACCTGGCCGCCGGCCTTCTGCGCGTTCGCCACCGCGTGCAGGGTCAGGGTGGTCTTACCGGAGGACTCCGGTCCGTAGACCTCGACGACGCGGCCGCGCGGCAGGCCGCCCACGCCGAGGGCCACGTCGAGGGCGGTGGACCCGGTCGGAATGACCTCGATGGGCTCGTTCACCCGGTCACCCATGCGCATGACCGCGCCCTTGCCGAATTGCCGTTCAATCTGTGCGAGTGCGGCATCCAGGGCCTTCTCGCGGTCGGTTCCTGCCATGGGTTCCACCCGATTTGCTTGAGTCGATCGCTTCACGTCAAAGACGCTAACGCCTGCCACTGACAATGCGCCCCGACGCACGTCCAGCCTGTGGATAACTCGGGCACTTCTCTACCCAAAGTACGTCGAAATGCCCTTCGTTGAGCTTCGCCGGCGCCTCCATCAGAATGGATGTTCGATTTTCGTGTCAAGCGCACCACGCGGCACCGCCTACCCTGATCGCGGCGGCGCGCACCCAGGGGGAGAGACGGATGTGTCGGATCGCCGCAGCGGGCAGGGAAGCCGCCGTCGCGCGGTTCCTCCAGGAGTTCCCGCAGGCCCCGCCGCCGTCCGGTCGGGATCACCCGGCGCTCCGCGGCTGCGACGACATCGCCTGGGCGGACTTCCCCGGGTGCCCCGCCGGTGTCGGGGCCCTCATGCGCGGTCTGCTCGATCCGGCCGCGGCTTCCGAGGCCGAGCGGGTGCTCTGCAACGTCCTGATGGACGGTGTCTTCCGGTTGGGCCCGGCCATGCCCGCAGCCCTGCCGTTCCTGCTCCGTCTCGCCGCCGATCCGGCGCTGCCGGAGCGGGCCGAA